>JAGOBN010000329.1 GCA_017999235.1 Anaerolineales bacterium
CGTGATGCTGCCCATGGACTATGTGAATTACTGCGCCTTTGACGAGCGGCCGGCGCGGGCCATGGAACTGCTGCGCCGGGTGGGGCTGGAAGCGCACGCCTACAAGCACCCGGACGCGGTCTCCACCGGCCAGCAGCAAGCCGCCGCCATCGCCCGGGCGCTGGCCACCGATCCGCCCGTGCTGGTGGCCGACGAGCCGACCGGCAACCTGGACTCGCGCTCGGCCGATGTGGTGATCGGCTTGTTCACCGAATTGGTGCGCGCCGGCAAGACCATCGCCATGGTGACCCATGATCCCTCGCTCACCACCCGCGTGGACCGCACCATCGTCATCGCGGACGGCGAGCTGGTGGATGAGACCCTGGCGCGCGCGCTGCCCTGGCTCCCGCACCGCCAGATGCTGGCCGCCACGCGCCAGCTCCAGCGCCGCACCCTGCCGGCCGGCGCGGTTCTGCTCGCGCCGGGGGAGACGCCGGAATACGTCTGGATGATCGCGGCTGGCGCCGCGGAAGAGGTGGATGGCGCGGGCCGCGTCACGGCCGAGCGGGGGCCGGGCGACCTGATCGGCGCGCGCGAACCGCACTCGCCCGCGTCCCGGCTGGTCCGCGCCGGCGCCGCTCCGCTGGAAGTGCTGGCCCTGGAGCGCGCGGTCTTCGTGAGCCTGCTGGCCGAAGCGCCGGCCGCGCGCGCGGCCCTGGCCGGCGAACGGGGCGCGTGAGCTATGTTCCGGCCCAGTTGGCGCAAGATCCTGCACGACCTGGTGGATAACAAGCTGCGGACGCTGCTGGTGGTGGTCTCCATCGCCATCGGCGTGTTTGCCGTGGGCGTCATCGCCGGCGCCTATGACATCATCGCCCAGGATATGAGCGCCAGCTACGCGGCCACCAATCCGCTGAATTTGGAGCTGCGCGCCACCGACTTTGACGAGGCCGTGGTCACGGCCGCCGGCGATGTGCGCGGCGTCCGCCAGGCCGAAGGCCGGCGGGTCTTCTCCCTGCGCGTGCGGCTGCCTGGCACGGTGGAGTGGACGGCGCTGACCTTCGTGGCCATTGACGACTACGCCGGCCAGCGCATCAACCAGCTCACCCCGTTGGGCGGCGCCAGCCGGCCGGCCAAAAGCGAGATCTTGCTGGAGAAAAAGGCCGTCGCTGAACTGGGCGTGGCGCTGGGCACGCGGCTGGAGCTGGAGCTGCCCGACGGCACCGTCAAGACTCTGCCGGTGGTGGGCTGGGTGCAGGACCAGGCCACCGGCGCCGATGACTTTCTGGCCGCCCCGCTGGCTTTCATCCACACCGATACGCTGACGGCGCTGCGCCAGCCGAACCGCTTCAACCGGCTGTTTGTGACCCTGGCCGACGGGGAGAACGACCTCAACCACATCCGCGCCATGCTGGCGGTGGTTAAGGACAAGGTCGAGAAGAATGACGTGCTCATCACGCGCACCGACGTGGCTAAATCTAACGAGCACCCGATGGCGTCCACGGTGCAGGCCATCCTGGGCATCCTGGGCGCGCTGGGGGTGCTGATTGTATTCTTGAGCAGTTCGCTGATCGCCAACACCCTCACCGCGCTGCTCAACCAGCATCTGCGCTATATCGGGGTGATGAAGCTGGTGGGGGCGCGCCGCGCGCAAATTGTGGGCCTGTACCTGACGCTGATCCTGGCGTTCAGCCTGATCGCGCTGGCGGTGGCCGTGCCGGCCGGCGGGCAGGGGGCCTATGCCCTGGCGGATTTCATCGCCACCCAGATGAACTTTGCGCTGTTGGGCTACCGCGTGGTGCCGCTGGCGCTGGTGATCCAGATCGCCGTCGGCTTGGGCGTGCCGCTGCTGGCGGGGCTGGTGCCGGTGCTCACGGGCAGCGCCATCACGGTCCAGCGCGCGCTCAGCGGCGACCTGGTGCGCGAGGAGCGGCACCAGCCGAGCGCCGCCGCCCAGGCCGCCCAGCGCCGGCGCCGGCTGCATTTGCCGCGCCCGCTGCTCATCTCGCTCCGCAACACCTTCCGCCGGCGCGGACGCCTGCTGCTGACGCTCTTCACCCTGACCATGGGCGGCGCGATCTTCATTGCGGTCTTCAACGTCCGCATTACGCTGCATGACTACGTGGAGAATGTCGGCAATTATTTCGTGGCGGATGTGACCCTGGATTTCGACCGGCCGTACCGCCTGGATGCGGTGACTCAGACGGCGTATCAGATCCCCGGCGTGACGCTGGCGGAAGGCTGGGCCTTTGCCAACGCCGAGGCGGTTTATCCGGATGGCACGGCCGGCGAGAACCTGACCATCCTGGCGCCGCCGGCCGAGAGCACGCTGGTGGTGCCGATGCTGGTGGCCGGCCGGTGGCTGCGGCCCGGTGATGAGAAAGCCATCGCCATCAGCGAAGGCATTCTGACGACGTTCCCCAACCTCCAGGTGGGCGACGCACTGCGCTTAAAAATTGACGGGAAGGAGGCCGATTGGCGCGTGGTCGGCCTGTTTAAGTTCGTCAACCAGCAAGGCGTGATCGCCTACGCCACCTATGAGTACGTCTCGCGCCTGACGCATTTGCCTAATCGCTCGGTCTCCTACCGGCTGGTGGGGGAACAGCATGATCCGGCCAGCCAGGCGGCTTTGGCGGAGCGGGTAGACCAGTTCTTCCGCGGCCGGGGCTTTCATGTGCGCGAAGTGCGTACCGGGCTGTCCACCTTGAGCACGGCCTCCGAGAGCCTGGACATCCTGGTGACGTTTCTGCTGATTATGGCCCTGCTCACCGCTTCGGTCGGCTCGATGGGTCTGGCCGGCACGATGGGCATGAACGTGCTGGAGCGCACGCGCGAGATCGGCATCATGCGCTCCATCGGCGCGGTCGATGCCGAGATCATGCGCACGGTGCTGGTGGAGGGGCTGGTGATCGGCGGGATCTCGTGGCTGCTGGGGGCGCTGCTGTCATTCCCCATCACCTATATGCTGGCCACGATCGTCAGCCTGGCCATCTTCCAATCGCCCATCGACGTGTTGTTCACGCTGGAGGGGTTTGGCCTGTGGCTGGGCGTGGTGCTGGTGCTCTCCGCGCTGGCGAGCCTGCTGCCGGCCCGCAACGCCGCGCGCGTCACCATCCGCGAAGTCTTGGCGTACGAATAGCCTACGCGCCGACGGCCTCCCGCGCGGCGCGCAGGTTGGCGCGCGGGGCCGTGATCGGCGTGACGCAGCCGGTCCCCAGGATAAACCGCCGGCCGCCGGTCTGCGCCAGGGCGGCCTGGGCCTCGGCCCGCACCTGGTCCGGCGTGCCGCGCACCATCGTCTCCCACTGCCGCAACCCCCCGCACACCGCGCCCGCGAAGCGCTGTTGGCCCTCGCCCAGCGTGGGCGGGGTTTCCAGATCGTGCCAGTTCAGCACCTGGGCCGGGTAGTGCGCGGCCAGATCAAACAGCACGTCTTCGCCGTGCAGATGCACCACATTGAGCCACAGGCCCTCGGCGGCGGCCAGGATGCGGCGGTCATGCGGCTCGCCGAAGGCGCGGTACTCGGCTTCTGAGAAGACGCGCGGGCTGGCGGTCTGCATGGCGTAGAAGAGGCCGTCCACGCCCAGGTCGCGCGCGGCCGTCACAAAGTTCACGGTTGTCTCGGCCAGCGCGGCCAAGCCGGCCTGCACGGCGTCGGGATACCGGCGCGCGTGGGCGGCCAGGTGTTCCGGGCCGACCAGATTGCGCGCCTGGCTGAGCGGGCTGAAGACCGTTTGGATCACCGGCACGCGGCCGCCCAGGCCGTCCCGGATCAGGGCGAGCGCGCGGAGCTGTTCGCCCAGCGCGCCGCGCCGCGGGTCCAGCGGCGTCAGCGCGCGCCAATCGGCGGGCCGCTGGATCACGCGGCGCGTGTACTGGCGCGTGCCTTCCGGTTCGCCGCGCCACTCGTCCTCGGCGCCGTAATCGCGCAGCATGAAGGAACTGGCCGGCGTCACTTTGACGAAATCCCAATCGAACTGCGTCTGCCATTCCAGGGTGGCGGCGGCGAGATCCTCCGGGCGCTGATCGTCCACCGGGAAATGCCGCCAGAGCGCCACCGGCGCGCGGTCTACGGGCGCGCCGGTCAGGGCTGCGTGCAGGCGTTCGCGTTTGTCCATCGGCCTCTCCTCGGTGTTGGGGAATTCCCATCCGTGCTCAAACTTTTACCGTCTTTTGCGCGCCGGGGTGCCTGCCTATACTCGCCACAGTTTACCCGCACGGCCATGCTACTCAGGAGGGATACCATGCCGGCACTCAACAAACTGCAACTCATTGGGCATCTCGGTCGCGATCCGGAAACGCGCTTTACGCCGACGGGCAAGAAGGTTTGCCAGTTCAGCGTGGCCGTCAACGGCCGCAGCGACGCCGAGCCGGAGTGGTTCCAGGTGGAGGCCTGGGAGCGCTTGGGCGAGGTCTGCCAGGAATACCTCGCCAAAGGCCGGCTGGTGTTCGTGGAGGGCCGGCTCCAGACCGACAAGTGGACGGACGACAAAGGCGAGACGCATGCGCGCAGCAAAGTGGTGGCGCACCAGATGCTGATGCTGGAACGCAAGCCCGCCGGCGCCGCCGAAGCCGCGCCCGAGGGCGCCGAGCCCGAACCCGCCTTCTAAAATTCCCGGTCAGGGTCGAGGGGGATGAACTGACCTCCGCTGCCGGCGGCTCAGTGGGTGTGATGATCCACGCGGTCCCGGATCGAGATGGTGCGGAACTCCCGCACCATCTCGATAAAGCGCTCCACCGTCACCTCAAACATCCGCCGGCCAAACGCCGGCGTGGCCGCCGCCGCATCCCCGCAAACGCCTTCTTTTGAGAACCGGCTCCACCAATCCTGCCAGGCATAGGCGGACGGTTCTGGGTAATCCCAGTTGAAGTATTTGAGCTTGGCCTGCCCGATATCCCGGGCGGCTTTGTCCATCTGCACGCGGTCGGGATGCAGGTGCAGCATCATGGCTGTCTCATACTCGCAGGCATGGCCCACCGAACCGGGGCCGCCGCGGCGCTCGGCGTCCAGCACATCCGCCACCAGCGCCGGGCTGACGGCGGCGTTGACGGTGGTGGCGGCGCAGATGACGCCGGTCTTGAGCACGCACTCGCGCGCGGCCAGGTCGCAGATCGAGGCGTTGGAGCCATGCCCGTTGACGATCAAGAGGTGCGTAAAGCCGTGGCGCGCCACCGAGACGGCCGTCTGGGTGAGGTAGGCCAGGGTGGTCTGGATATCAATGGCGATGGTGCCGGGGAAATCCATGTGGTGCTCGTCCAAGCCAAAGGGGATGACGGGCAGGACCAGCAGGTCGCCGGCGGCGCGCCGGCCGCACTCGGCCAGCACGCCCTCCAGAATAT
>JAGOBN010000330.1 GCA_017999235.1 Anaerolineales bacterium
GGCTGCGGCTGGCGGCGGTGGAGTGGATGCTGGTGGCGCCGCGCGAACAGGGCGTGGCCATCGTCATCGAAGCCGCCGCGGCCGGCCTGGGCCAGGACCTGGCGCAGCGCCTGCTCAAACAGCTCAGCGGGCCGACGCACCCGCTGATCATCGGCGTCAGCCAAGCGCATGCCGATGACCCCTTCCTGCGGCGCTCGTACGACGAAGCGCTGGCCGCGGCCGAGATCGGGCAGCGGCTGGGGCGCGGCGCGACCGTCACCTGCCATTGGGAGCTGGGTTTGTTGGATTGGCTCTACCGGCTCCCCGCCGAAGCCCTGCACAACAATCCCTACCTGGCCCGCGTGGAGGCCCTGGCCGTCCACGACCAGGATCATCACAGCGACCTGGTCAACACGCTGGAAGCGTATCTGGAACACGGCGGCGCGCTGGCGGAAGCGGCCGGCGTGCTCAACGTCCACCGCAACACCCTGCTCTACCGGCTGGAACGGATTGAGGCGATCACGGAAAGCGATCTCCGCAATGTCCAGCAGCGCCTGAACCTCTACTTCGCCCTCAAGGGCTTCCGCCTGAAAAAATAGCGCCCGGCCGCGCGGTTTTCGTACTGCGGGTACAACTCCGCCGGCCAAATGTTGGCCCGCGGCATGGCCGGCTGCCTGGAGCCGTCGTCTACAATCGCTCATATCGCACCCGTTGGAGGCCCAGCCGCCAGAGCATGTCGAGCGCCAGCCCGCCGCCCACCCGCCACATCGTCCTGCTGCAAGCCCTGCACGCCGCGCCGGCGCGCGCCGCGGCCTGGCTGACGGCGCTGCCGGAGGCCGGGCTGAATTGGCGGGCCGCCGCCGCGGCCTGGACCGGCCCGGAGATAGTGGCGCACCTCACGGCCGCCGACCCGCTCTTCCAGCAGCGCTTTCAGCTCATCCTCACCGCCGACAATCCGTGGCTGCCGCGCTTTGGGCCGGAGACGGCCCGGCCCGAAACCCACGAGCCGCTGCCGCGCCTGTTGGAGCGTTTCCAGGCCGGCCGCGGCCAGGTGCTGCGCTACCTCTCCGAGCTCGGCCCCGAAGCTTGGGACCGGCCGGCCGTGCATGAGACCCTGGGGTCGACGACGTTCCTGGCCCAGGTCCAAAACATGGTCAACCATGACACCGAACACCTCAGCCAGCTGGAGCAGTTCTGCCACGGGTGGGAAAACCAGACCCGGGTCTGAGGCGCCCAGCGCCTCGTCAGGAGAAATTCGCATGCCGCTCTCGGAAACCCCCTCAGCGCCGGCGCGGGAACGCGGCCGCGACCGCCGGCGCCACCAAGCCGAACAAACCGCGCGCCCGAATGTGGCGCCGCCGGGCCTGCCGGCCGGCCAGTACAAGCCGCTCACCGACGCGCAAGTGCTGCAGATTGTGGACGCGGCGCTGACCGTGCTGGAGGAGACCGGCATCGAGGTCATGCCGTCCCCATGCCGCGACGTCTGGCAGAAGGCCGGCGCCCGGATCGACACCGCGCGCCACCGGGTTTATATCCCGCGCCAGTTGATCCACCAGGGGCTGGCCAGCGCCGCCCATGAGGTGCGCCTGTGCGGCCAGACGCCCGAACACGACCTAAGCCTGGGCGGCACGCGCGTGTACATGGGCACGGGCGGCGCGGCCGTGAAAATGCTGGACCTGGACGGCCAGGTGCGCCCGACCCGCCTGCAGGACCTGTTCGATATCGGGCGGCTGGTGACGGCGCTGGACAACATCCACTTCTATCTGCGCCCGGTGGTGGCCCGCGATATTCCGGTGGACGCGCTGGACCTCAACACCTATTACACCTCCCTGGCCGCCACACCCAAGCACGTCATGGGCAACTGCTTCTCGCCGCACACCGTGCGCGAGGTGGTCCGGCTGGCGAGCCTGATCGCCGGCGGCGAAACGGCCCTGCGCGAGAGGCCCTTCGTCTCGTGGACCAACTGCTGGACGGTCAGCCCGCTGCGCTACGCGCCGGAGACCGTGGAAACCCTGGACGAGATCGTGCGCCAGGGCATGCCGGTGACGATCTCGTCCGCGCCGCAGGCCGGCGCCACCTCCCCGGTGACCCTGGCCGGCACGCTGGTGCAGCTCACGGCCGAACAGCTCTCCGGCATCACCTACATCAACCTGGTCAGCCCCGGCCATCCGGTGCTGGCCGGCTATGTGCCGTCAGTGGCGGACCTGCGCACCGGCAGTTTCTCCGGCGGCAGCCCCGAGTTCGCGCTGATGAACGCCGCCGCCGCCCAACTGGCCCAGCACCTGCGGCTGCCCTTGTACAACTCGTCGTCGCTCACCGACAGCAAGATCCCGGATGTGCAGACCGGCTACGAGAAGGGCCTGAGCGCGGCCACCGCCGCGCTGGCCGGCGCCAACTTCATCCACCACTCGGCCGGCTTTTTGGAATCCATGCTGACCGTGGCCTACGAGCAGTACGTCATTGACGACGACATCAACGGCTCGGTCATGCGCCTGGTGCGCGGCATCGAGGTCACCGACGAAACCCTGGCCGTGGACGTCATCCACGACGTGTGCGCCGGCGAGGGCCACTTCCTCGGCCACCCGCAGACCCTCAGCCTGATGAACAGCGGCTACTACTACCCGCACACCGCCGACCGCAACACCCGCGACCGCTGGGAAGAGGACGGCGCCCTGGATATGCGCGAGCGCGCCAAGCGCCGCGCCCGGGAACTCCTGCGGACGCAGTGGCCGGACCATCTGCCCGCCGAGCTGGACGCGCGCCTGCGGTCCGAGTTCAACCTGCTGCTGCCGCGCGAGCTGATGCGGCCGCGCGCCGCCCGGGCCTGACGCGCCAATTGGAGACCCAGCCTTCATGTCGCTCAAACTCATCCGCCAAGCTCTCAACGGCCACGCCCCGCTCCCGCCCGTGGCCCGGCACCAGCCGCTCAAGGACCGCTACGACGTCGTCATCATCGGCGGCGGCGCGCACGGCCTGGCCGCCGCCTACTATCTGGCCAAACGCCACGGCCTCCGCGATGTGGCCGTGCTCGACAAGCGCTACATCGGCTACGGCGGCAGCGGCCGCAACACCGCCATCCTGCGCAGCAACTATCTGACGCCGGAGGGCGTGCGCTTCTACAACGAAAGTATCAAATTGTATGAGCAGATGTCCGAGGAACTGGACTTCAATGTGATGTTCAGCCAGCGCGGACATCTGACCCTGGCCCACTCGGACGCGTCGGTCCGCACCATGCGGATGCGGGCCGAGGTCAACCAAGTGGAGGGCGTCAACTCCAGCCTGATTGGGCCGGCCGAGATCAAACGCCTGTGTCCGTGGCTGGACGTAAGCGGCCGGCCGCGCTACCCGATCCTGGGCGCGCTCTGGCACCCGCCCGGCGGCGTCATCCGCCACGATGCCGTGGTGTGGGGGTACGCCTACCAGGCCGACCAGCTGGGCGTGCACATCCACCAGAACACCGAGGTGACCGGCATCAGCGTGGACAAAGGCGCGGTCACCGGCGTGCAGACCAACCGCGGCTTCATCAAGGCCGGCACGGTGCTCAACGCCACCGCCGGCTGGTGCTCCACCATCGCGGCCATGGCCGGCGTTCGGCTGCCGGTGACCAGCGTGCCGCTGCAGGCCAACGTCACCGAGCCGCTCAAGCCCTTCCTGGACGTGGTCATCGTCTCCGGCAGTCTGCACGTCTACGTCAGCCAGAGCGACCGCGGCGAACTGGTGATGGGCTCCAGCGTGGACCCGTTCACGTCCTATGCGATGGGCGGCACCTTCTCCTACGTGGAAGATATCGCCGCGCACATCCTGGACCTGCTGCCGGCGCTGAGCAAAGTGAAGCTGATGCGCCAGTGGGCCGGCATCTGCGATATGAGCCCGGACTTCAGCCCGATGATGGGCTTCACCGAGGTCAAGGGGTTTGTGATCGACGTGGCCTGGGGGACGGGTGGGTTCAAGGCCTCGCCCATCGCCGGCAAGATGCTGGCCGAGCTGATCGCCACCCAGCGGACGCCGGACCTGATCGAACCCTTCCGCCTGTCCCGCTTCTATGAGCGCGACCTGGTGGGCGAGAAGGGCGCCACGGCGGTTGGTCATTGAGGAAGCCAGCATGTTAATTTTGAATTGTCCCAATTGCGGACCGCGCAACGTCGCGGAATTCCGCTTCGGCGGCGAGACCAATCCGCGCCCGGCCGACCCGGCCGCGCTGAGCGACGCCGAGTGGAGCGAGTTTTTGTTCATGCGCCAGAACGCGCTCGGCCTCGAGACGGAGTGGTGGTATCACCGCAGCGGCTGCGGGCTGTGGTTCCTGGCGGAGCGGCACACGCTCACCAACCAGGTCACCCGCACCTTTTGCTGGCCGCCGGCCGCCCGGCCGGCCAGCCACGAGGAGGCCGGCCATGGCCGCTGAGACCCTGACCACCCGCCGCGCGCCGGCCCAGCCGGGCGAGGTCATCGACCGCACGCGGACGGTCACCTTCACCTTCAACGGCCGCGCCTACACCGCCCACCCCGGCGACACCATCGCCTCCGCCCTGGCCGCCGCCGGGGTGCAGACCTTCGGCCACTCGTTCAAATACCACCGGCCGCGCGGCCTGCTGTGCGCGGCCGGCCAATGCCCCAACTGTCTGGTGCAGGTGGGCGATGAGCCCAATGTGCGCGCCTGCCGGACCCCGGTGCAGGCTGGCCAGGCGGTCAGCTCGCAAAACGTCTGGCCGTCGCTGGAGCTGGACGTGATGGCGCTCACCCAGCTGGGCAGCCCGTTCATGCCGGCCGGTTTCTATTACAAGACCTTCATCCGGCCCAAGGCGCTGTGGCCGACCTATGAACGGGTGCTGCGCCATGCCGCCGGCCTGGGCCGGGTCCATCCCGATACCCCGCACGCCGAACACAGCAAGCACTTCCTGCACGGCGAGGTGGCCGTGGTGGGCGGCGGGCCGGCCGGCCTGAGCGCGGCGCTGGCCGCGGCCGCGGCCGGCGCCCGGGTGCTGCTCTTCGACGAGAACCCGCAGTTGGGCGGGCATCTGCGCTATGGCGGCGCCGCGGCCGGCCAACTGGCCGAACTGCTGGCCGCCGTCGAGCGCCAGCCGAACATCACCGTCTACACCGACACGACCGTGCTGGGTTGGTTCCAGGATCATTGGCTGCCGGCCGTCAGCGGTGGCCGCCTCTACAAGGCCCGCGCCCGCGCCGTGGTGGCCGCCGCCGGCGCATATGAGACCCCGCTGGTCTTCGACAACAACGACCTGCCGGGCGTGATGCTGGGCAGCGCCGCGCAGCGCCTGCTGCACTTGTACGGCGTCCGGCCGGGCCGGCGCGCGGTGGTCGCCACGGCCAAC
>JAGOBN010000331.1 GCA_017999235.1 Anaerolineales bacterium
AGGCCGCCTGGCTGCGGGTCAAGGGTGGCCTGGAGCCCCTTCCAGCGGATCAACTTCTGGGGGTCGATAAAGAACGCGAAGATTGTCTCAGCGCGGGCCTGAATATAAATTGCACGCTCTACAATATCTGATTTTTCAGCCGCCATATAGACCGTCTCCTAAATATAAGCACTTACTAAATTATATTATGAGCGTGGTCCGGAGCTTTTCCAGAAAGTGGCGGCCGGCGCCGCTGGGGTCGGGGGAAGGGTGAAGCTGCTCTCTTCCGCTTCGGCCTGTTCTTTGAGGCGCTGCAGGCTGTCCGCCCAGAAGGCATCCAGGAAGCCGCGCACTTCCGCCAGACCCTCCGGCCGGGCGCGGTAGAGGCGGCGGGTGCCCAGCCGGCGGACGGTGACCAGGCCGGCCTCCGCCAGCACTTTGAGATGCTGGGAGATTGCGGGCGGGGTCACGTCTGGGAAGCGGGCGGCGATCTCACCCGAGGTCAGTTCGGCCTCGCGCACCAGGCTGAGAATATCGCGCCGGCGGGGTTCGGCAATCGCGTGCAGGACAGTATCCATGGTGATCTGCGTTCTCGTTGAATATATATTAGCACTTACTTACAAAAGCGTCAACTAATTATTTGGGTGGAGCTTTAAACACGGAGCCGCCCCTGTAGCTGTTGGGGCGGCTCACGGCCTGCTGGGTCCAACGGGCGAGGTGCTAGCCCGCTTCGGCCGCAAAGATCAAGCCATCTGAACCGGCGTCCACGCGCACAGCGGCGCCTTCCGGGAACACGCCCTGCAGCAACAACAGCGCCAGCGGGTCCTGCAGCTCGCGCTGGATGGCGCGTTTGAGCGGCCGCGCGCCAAAGGCCGGATCCCAGCCGGCCTGAGCCAGGTAAGTCTTGGCGCTGGCGCTGACCTCCAGCCCCAGCCGGCGCTCGGCCAGCAGCCGGCGAACGCGGGCAAGCTGGATATCCACAATCTGGCGCACATCGGCCTCAGTCAGGCTGTGGAAGGTCACCACCTCGTCGATGCGGTTGAGGAACTCCGGCCGGAAGTGCCGCCGGAGGGCGTCCAGGATCTCCGCCCGCGTTGCCCGCTCGCCGCGCGCCCATAGTTCGCTGCCGAGATTGCTGGTCATAATCACGACGATGTTCTTGAAGTCCACCGTGCGGCCCTGGCCGTCGGTCAGCCGGCCGTCATCCAGCACCTGCAACAGCGCGTTGAAGACCTCCGGGTGCGCCTTCTCGACCTCGTCGAAGAGCACCACGCTGTACGGTTTGCGCCGCACCGCTTCGGTCAGTTGGCCGCCCTCGTCATAGCCTACGTAGCCGGGTGGCGCCCCAATCAGGCGCGAGACCGTGTGCTTCTCCTGATACTCGCTCATATCAATGCGGATCAGGGCGGCCTCGGTGTCAAACAGAAACTCGGCCAGGGCGCGCGCCAGCTCGGTCTTGCCCACGCCCGTGGGACCGAGGAACAGGAACGAGCCGAGCGGCCGATTGGGATCTTGCAGGCCGGCCCGCGCGCGCCGGACGGCATTGCTCACCGCGCGCACGGCTTCCACCTGGCCCACCACCCGCTGGCCCAGCTGGTCTTCCATCCGCAGCAGTTTCTCGACCTCGCCCTCCAGCATGCGGCTGACGGGGATGCCCGTCCACTTGGCCACGATCTGGGCGATGTCCTCCGCCTCCACTTCTTCTTTGAGCAGGCCTTGGCCGGCCTGGCGCGTCTTCAGCGCGGCCTCGCCTTCGGCCAGTTGCCGCTCCAGCTCGCGCAGCTGCCCGTATTTGAGGCGGGCCGCGGCCTCCAGATCCGCCTGGCGTTCGGCTTGTTCGATCTGCAGGCGCGTCTGCTCAATTTTCTCCTTCACGCTCTGCAAGCTGGCGATGGCGCCCTTCTCGCTTTCCCACCGGGCGCGCAGGGCGCGGCTTTGCTCTTTGCCGTCCGCGATCTCCTTCTCCAGCTTGTCCAGGCGCTCGCGGCTGGCGGCGTCCCGCTCCTTCTTCAGCGCCTCGCGCTCGATCTCCCACTGCAGCACGCGCCGGTCGGCCTCGTCCAGGGCCTGCGGCTTGGAGTCGATCTCCATCCGCAGGCGCGCGGCGGCTTCGTCGATCAGGTCGATGGCCTTGTCCGGCAGGCGCCGGTCTGGCAGGTAGCGGTGCGAGAAGGTGGCCGCGGCGATGACGGCCGCGTCCTGAATCCGCACGCCATGATGGACCTCGTAGCGCTCCTTCAGGCCGCGCAGGATGGAGATGGTGGCCGCCACGCTGGGCTCTTCCACCAGCACCGGCTGGAAGCGGCGTTCCAGGGCCGCGTCTTTCTCCACATGCTTGCGGTACTCGTCCAGCGTGGTGGCGCCGATGAGGTGCAGTTCGCCGCGCGCCAGCAGGGGCTTGAGCATATTGCCGGCGTCCATGGCGCCTTCCGCCGCGCCGGCCCCCACCACCGTGTGCAGCTCATCCACAAACAAGATCACCTGGCCGGCGGCATCCGTCACTTCCTTCAAGACCGCCTTCAGCCGCTCCTCAAATTCGCCGCGGAATTTAGCGCCGGCCACCAGCGCCCCCAGGTCCAGCATCACCAGCCGCTTGGTCTTGAGCCCCTCCGGCACGTCCCCGTTGACGATGCGCTGGGCCAGCCCCTCGGCGATGGCGGTCTTGCCCACGCCCGGCTCGCCCACTAGGGCGGGGTTGTTCTTGGTGCGGCGCGAGAGGATCTGGATGACGCGCCGGATCTCCTCGTCACGGCCGATGACGGGATCGAGCTTGCCCTGGCGCGCCAGCTGGGTCAGATCGCGCCCGTATTTCTCCAGGGCGTTGAAGGTGGCCTCCGGGTTGGGGGAGGTGACGCGCTGCGAGCCCCGGATGGCGGAGAGCGCCTTGAGCAAAGCGTCCTTGGTGACCGCGCGGCCGGCCGGAAACGCGCGCGCCGTTCCTTCCAGCGCCATGAGCAGGTGTTCGGTGGACGCGTAATCATCCCGCATGGCCTGCGCTTCGCGCTGGGCGGCGCTGAGGGCGTCCGCGGCCGGCCGGGAAAGCGCGATCTGGGCGTTGCCGCCATAGCTCTTGGGCCGGCCGGCCAGCTTCTGCTCCACCTCCGCCAGCAGCGCGCGCGGGTCCAGGCCCATCCGCTGCAGGACCTGCGGCGCCACGCCGTCGGCCGGCCGCAGCAGCGCGGCCAGCAGATGCTCGGGCTCAATCTGGGGATGGTTGTACTCGCCGGCCAGCGCCTGCGCGGCCAGGATGGCCTCGTGCGCCTTTTGAGTGAACTTTTCCATATTCATGGGTTGCCTCCACGTCTTTCAGCCCCTCAGCCTACCGGATTTGTGTTAAAGCTTCGTCGGCGGGCGTCTCCCCGGCGCGGGAAGTCGCCTATAATGACCGCCTCTCTCCCGGAGGATCCTATGGACTACGTTAACCTCGGCCGGACCGGGCTCAAGGTGTCGCGCCTGTGTCTGGGTATGATGACCTATGGCAGCCCGCAGTGGCGCAGCTGGGTGCTGGATGAAGACGCCAGCCGGCCGTTTGTGCGGCGCGCGCTGGAAGCCGGGATCAATTTCTTCGACACCGCCGACGTCTATTCCAACGGCGTGAGCGAAGAAGTCACCGGCCGCGCGCTGCGCGATTTCGCCCGGCGCGACGAGGTCGTGATCGCCACCAAAGTCTACAACCCAATGGGCGAGAAGCCCAATCAGCGCGGGCTCTCGCGTAAGCACATCCTGCACGCCATCGACGACTCCCTGCGCCGGCTGGGCACCGACTACGTGGATCTTTACCAGATCCACCGCTGGGACAACGAGACGCCCATCGCGGAGACCCTGGAAGCGTTGCATGACGTGGTGAAGGCCGGCAAGGCGCGCTATATCGGCGCCTCGTCAATGGCCGCCTGGCAGTTCGCGCAGGCGCTCTACTTGGCGGACCGGCGGGGCTGGGCGCGCTTCGTCACCATGCAGAATCACTATAACTTGATCTATCGGGAAGAGGAGCGCGAGATGCTGCCGCTCTGCCGGGCCGAGGGGGTGGGCGTGATCCCGTGGAGCCCGCTGGCGCGCGGTTTCCTGGCCGGCAACCGGACGGCGGAGAAGGGCGGGGCCACCGAGCGCGCCCGCACCGACGCCTTCGCGCATCAGATGTATTACCAGCCGGCCGATTTTCAAGTGGCGGAGCGCTGCGCCGCGATCGCGCAGCAGCGCGGCGTCCCGCCGGCGCAGGTGGCCCTGGCCTGGCTGCTGGGCCAGCCCGGCGTCACCGCGCCCATCATCGGCGCGAGCAAGCCGTATCAACTGGAAGACGCCCTCAGCGCGCTGACGCTCCAGCTGTCAGCCGAGGAACGCCGCGCTTTGGAAGAGCCGTACATCCCGCATGCTGTGCGGGGGCATTAAGCGGACGGCCATCGTCAGCCATCGATCGGCGCCTCATGAAAAAAGTCACCGTCAGCGTCCCCGCCTCCACCGCCAACCTCGGCCCGGGCTTTGATTGCCTGGGCCTGGCGCTGAGCCTGCGAAACACTATTGAATTCTACGAGACCGCGCAAGGGCTGGAGATCGATGTGGAGGGCGAGGGCGAGGACCGGGTGGCCCTGGATGCCACCAACTTGATCGCGCGCGCGGCTGACCGGGTCTTTGAGAAGGTCGGCCGGCGGCCGGAGGGCCTGCGCCTCCACGCCGTCAACGGCATCCCGGTCGGCTCCGGCCTGGGCTCGTCCTCCAGCGCCATTGTGGGCGGCCTGGCAGCCGCCAACGCCCTGGTGGACGGCCGGCTGACGCGCGAGGAGCTGCTGCGCCTGGCCTGCGAAATCGAGGGCCATCCGGACAATGTCGCCGCCGCGCTGTTCGGCGGACTGATGCTGGTGAGCGCCAACGGCGAGGAACTGCTGAGCAAATCCCTGCCCATCCCGCCGCTCAAGGTGGTCATCGCCCTGCCGGAGATGCGGCTGCCGACGGCGGAGGCGCGCGCCGCCCTGCCGGCGCAGGTGCCGTTCAAGGACGCGGTCTTCAATATCGGCCGGGCGCTCTTTACGGTGCAGGCGCTCACCCAGGCGGATTTTGAGCTGCTGCGTTTTGCCATGACAGATCGCCTGCATCAGCCCTACCGCAAGGCGTTGATCCCGGGCTTTGATGAGGTGATGGCGGCCGCCCGCAAGGCCGGAGCGGCGGCGGCGGCGCTCTCCGGCGCCGGGCCGGCGCTGGTGGCGTTCGCCCCCGACCGGCATTGGGATATCGCCGCCGCCATGAAAGCGGCCTTTGAGGCGGCCGGCCTGGGCTGCCGCACCTTCGTCCTGCCGGTTGATCGGCAGGGCGTACAGGTGCAGGTGAGCGTGA
>JAGOBN010000332.1 GCA_017999235.1 Anaerolineales bacterium
GCTGGCGGAGTAGTTGGTCTGGCCGGCGTTGCCGGAGATCCCGGAGACGGACGAGATGTTGATAATCCGCCCCATCCGCTTGCGCATCATCACCTTGACGGCGGCCTTGGAGCAGCTGAAGGCGCTCTTTAGGTTGGTCTGGATGACGGCGTCCCAGTCGGCTTCCGGCATCAGCATGATCACCATGTCGCGGGTGGTTCCGGCGTTGTTGACCAGGATGTCCAATGAGCCGTACGCCTCGACGGCGGCCTTGATCAGGCCCTCGGCCGCCTTGAAATCGGCCACGTCCGCCTGGAGCGCCCGCGCCTCGCCGCCGGCGGTCGTGATGGCCTGCACGGTGGCGGCGGCGCCGTCCGCGTCCTTGGCGTAATTCACAATCACTTTAGCCCCGCGCTGGGCCAAGCCCTGGGCGATGGCCTGCCCGATGCCGCGCGATGCGCCCGTCACCACGGCGGTTTTGCCTGCCAGCGTCATGCGTTTACTCCCGGTGAGATGAACACGCGCGATTATACCGCAGACACCTGGGCCGGCCGCGCGCTTACAGCCACTCGCGGTGCCGGAACCAGGTCAGCATCGCGATGGGTGTCAGCGTCATCAGCGCCAGCGCGCCCCACAGCAGCCAGTCTTCCCCGAACGGCAGGCCCAGGAAATTCATGCCGAAGAAGCTGGCCAGGAACGAGATGGGCATAAAGAGCACGCTGGTGACGGTGAGCGTCTTCATGATGGCGTTCATGCGGTTGGAGACCACCGAGAGATAGGTGTCCAGCGTGCCGCCGATCAGGTCGCGCAGACTTTCGTTGAGGTCCACCAGCCGCACCAGGTGGTCGTAGACATCGCGGAAATAGACGCGCGCTTGAGGGTCCACAAAGGGGTAGTCGTCGCGGGCCAGGCGGTTCAGCACCTCGCGCTGCGGGCCGATGATGCGCCGCATCTTGAGCGTGGCGCGGCGGACGGAGAAGATTTTGTTGAGGGTGTGCTGGGTGGGATTGTCGAAGACCTCAATCTCGATCTCGTCAATGGCTTCGTCCAGCTGATCCACGGCCGGCATGAAGTCGGCCACGATGTGATCCAGGACGTCGTACAGCAGCTGATCGGCCCCCAGCGTCAGCCGGCTCTGATCGGTCTGCGTAAAGGTCCAGATGCGGTCCAGGGCCTCCACGGGCTCGCGGTGGTGGGTCACCAAAAAATTCTTGCCCAGGAAGATATCCACTTCCCGGGTGGTGAGCTCCAATTTGTCCGGATCGAAGCGGGCCGCGTGCGCGCATAGGTAGACGGCGCCGCCCCAGTTGTCAATCTTGGGGACGTGCGTTTCGCGCAGCGCGTCGTCAATGGCGAGCGGATGGAATTGAAACAGATCGCGCAGCTGCGGCTCGACAACTTCGACCGCCTCGCCGGCGAAGTCCACCCACAGCAGGCCGGTCTCATCCCGCAGCGCCACGCGCCAATGCGTCACGGGAACGTCGGTGGTGTAGCCGCCTTTGCTCGAGCGATAAAGGGTGCGGATCATGGCGGTGAAAAGTGGAGAGTGAACAGTGAATAGTGGATAGTGAACCGGCGGCGGAGCCTAATCCTTGGCCGGCGGGTCGTTCGGATCAGGCGGCGGAGGCGATTGTAGCTGCTCCACCAATTGGCGCAACTCGCCCAATTGATCGGCCTGCTGGCGCTGGGCGGATTGGCCGCCGGTGACGCTGCGCTGCCAGATATTGGCCTCGGCATTCAGCGCTTGCCGCCAGCGGCTCAGATCCAGCTTGGTGCCGCGAACGAGCGCAATCAGCGCCAGGTTGGCGGCCAGGGCCACGCCGGCCAGACACAGCACGGCCAGCAGACCGGCTGGATTTTGGAGCAGGGCATTCCAGGTGTCCATGGTTTACTCCCGCCGCGTCTGGGCCAGCCGAACGGCCAGGGCGTGCAGTTCAGCGCGATGCCGAAGCCGCGCCCGCCACGCCTCCGGCACGGCGGCCGGCCCCAGGCGCGCGCCGATGACGCCGCCGGCAATGGCGGCCACGGAATCCGAGTCGCCCGTGATGTTGGCGCCCAGCCGCACCGCGGCCACGTAGTCGTCTGGGCGGCGCACGGCGCAATACAGCGCCAGCGCCACGGCTTCTTCCGCAATCCAGCCGCCGCCGCGCACTGGGCCGATGTGATCCAGGGCGCGGCGTTCATCGTCCCAGGGCATGGCCTCCGCCGCGCGCTCCAGGGCGGCGTCAAAATCGGGGGAGAGGCCGCGCGTCACGGCCTGGGTAGCGCTCAGCCAGTCCGCCGGCGGCGCCCCGTCCAGCGCCAGCTTCACCAGCCAGGCGGCGGCCACGCACGCGGCGTCTGAGGCCGGATGGCGATGGGTGAGCCAGCCTTGCGCCAGCGCTACGGCCCGCAAGCGCTCCGGGTCGTGCTGGTACAGGTAACCCACCGCGGCCACGCGCATACAGGCGCCGCAGCCTTTGGAACCCGCCACGCCGGCCGTGCGCCACGGGGCGCCGGCCTCCAGCGCGGCCACGCCGCGCAGGCAGGTCCCGCCCGGCGCGGTGGTGGGCGTTTCCGGATGGCGGCTCCAGGCGATGAAGCGCCGCGCCACGGCCGCCATCTGCGCGTCGAGGTCGGCGGCCGGCCCGGCTTCCAATAAGCCCTCCGCCAGGGCAATGGTCATCTGGGTGTCGTCGGTGTAGACGGCGGGATCGGGCGGCTGCTGAATGCCGGCCGGCCCGTAGCGGGCGCGGATGGCGGCCAGGTCCAGGAACTCCACCGGCCAGCCCAGGGCGTCCCCCAGGGCCAGACCGAAGAGCAAGCCTTGCGCGGCGGCCAGCGGCGGCAGGGGGGGCGCCATGCCGTTAACTCTGCCCCAGCAGGCCGGCCAGGATGCGCTCCACCCCCAGCACGGTCGGCACCTGGTAATCCACCCCGGGCGGCAGCGCGGCCGGCGGGTCCGTGAAGGCGCGCACCAGGATCGTGACCATGCCCAGCGCGTGGGCCGGCGCCAGGTTGTGCGGCAGATCGTCCATGAACACGCACTCGGCCGGCTGAACGCCGAGCAGGGCCGCGGCGCGCTGATACGCCTCCGGGCGCGGCTTGTTGACAAAGTCCAAAGCGCGGATATCCACGACCTGGTCGAAGTGGCGCGCAATCCCCAGAATATTCAGCACGCGCCGGGCGTGGTCGCCGTCCGCGTTGGTCAGAATTGCCTTGGGCAGGGGCAAACGCGCCAGCATGCCGTTCAAGGCGCGGTCGGGCTGCAGGTATTGTTCCAGCGGGACGCGGTGGACGTATTCCAGGTAATCGTCCGCATCCACGTGGTGATGCGTCATCAGGCCCACCAGGGTGACGCCATACTGCTTGGCATAGCGCCGGCGCAGATCCAGGGCCGCCTCCAGGCTCAGGTCCAGCCGCTCGTGGATGAAGCTGGTGATGCGGTCGCCGATGACGGGCCAGAGCCCAGTGGCGGAAGCGTACAAGGTATCATCGAGATCAAACAGGAGATAGCGCAGCATAAAGTGAATGAGGAAAACGAGTCACTGGATGGTTATTTCGATTTGATTGTAATTAAGCCATTGATTCTCAGGCGCATTGCCAGAGGCACATACTTGGATTGTGTCGTAGCAGACGGCCAGTTTCAAAGTATAAGTGCCGGGAGTGTCAAAAGAAGTACCGGTAGGGCCGCGAATGTTGTCTGACCAGGCTCCGCTACTGCCGTCCATCGGGCCTGTGCAACCTGGGCAAATTGTCCACACCTGGCGGTTTGGGTCAGGGCTGGCGTTCCAGCTAGTTTGGAATCCGCCGCCCGGATTAATCACCACGCCTACCAAGCCAAAATTCACTGAGCCGGACCCGAGATTCTGCAAAGTCTCGATGACACAGATTGTGCTGAAACGGGCATAAGTTGTTTGGTTTGGATTGCAGAGGCTAAGCACGCCTTGGATCTGTTCTTTTGACCCCGCAAGCGGCGTAGCGGTCGGCGTTGGCGTGGCCGTCGGGGTGGGGGTGTGCTCGCGGTAGATGGCCGGCAGGTAAACGGGCGAGAAGGTCTGGGCAACGGCCAGACCGCTGACCAGGAGCAGGCTGAGGCCGAGCGCCGTCAGGCCGGCCGGCAACGAACGGGTGGAGCGACGGGCGGGCATGGCAGGCTCCTATCGGCCGGGGTGAGCGGTGTCCCGCAAGAACTGCAGCAGGCGGCCGGCCACCCAGTCCGCGTGGCTGGCGGTCAGGCCGTGGCCGGCGCCGGCCACCAGTTCGGCGCGCACGTCCGGCAGCGCGGCCCGGGCCAGGGAGAGCAGTTCGCGCGGGTTCCAGACATCGTCATGCTCGCCGGCCAGCACCAGCGTCGGCGCGCGCAGCAAACCGATCTGCGCGGGCGGCAAGCCCGGCGGCGCAAACGGCTGCTGCAGGTGTTTGATGCTCAGGTACAGCAAGTGCACGGCGTCCTCGTCCAGGGCGGCTTCCGGCGGCGCCAAGAGCTTGCGCGCCAGCCGCTGGGCTTGTTCGTCGTTGATAAAGAGCACGTCCCACAGGATCGGCACCAGGTACTTCCAGCGCACGGACAGCAGGCCGGCCGGGCTGAGCAGGGCCGCGCGCTGGATGCGTTCCGGCGCCAGGGCCGCCAGCCGCACGATGAGCCACGCGCCGAAGTCCAGCCCCACCAGGCTGGCCGCCGGCACGCCCAGGCCGTCCAGCGTCTGGCCCAGCCAATCGGCATACCCCCGGCTGTCGTACGGCAGGCGCAGCGCGGCGCTGCGGCCGGCCATGCCGATGATGTCGGGCGCGTAGACGCGATACCCGGCGGCCGCCAGCGCGGGCAGTTGGCGCGCCCAGACCAGCGCGTTGACGCCCAGTCCGTGCAGCAGCACCACCACCGGCGCGCCGGCCGGGCCGGCCGCCAGCACCTGGGTCGGCCCATAGCGCGTGGCCACCACGCCGGTCTCAAGCGTCGGCAGCCGCGCCACAGCCTGATCGTACCAGGCCATCATGGCGGCGTAGCCGGCAGGCGTCTTGTAAAACGTGTCGGGCAACATGCGGTTGAAATAATAGAGCGTGCGCTAGGCACGCTCTATTGTAAGCGACTCGCGCGTGTTTGGGCGCCGGCGCGGGTTCTCTTACCCTAACGCTTCCAGCAGCTGGCGCAGGATGGTCTTGGGATCGCCGACCACAGCCTCATCCGCCGCCGCTAAAAGCGGCGCGGCGGCGTTGGCGTGGATGGCGATCACCCGCCGGGCGCGGGCGAGGGCGGCGTTGTGGATGGTATCCCCCCGGATGCCGAACGCCAGGTAGAGGTCGGGCGCCACTTCCTGGGCGGTGACCGCAACCAC
>JAGOBN010000333.1 GCA_017999235.1 Anaerolineales bacterium
AAACCGGCCTGGGCGACCCCAGCCTGGTGTCGCTCAACACCACGCAGTTTGACGTCCGCGCCGTGACCCTCGCGGATATCCAGGCGGCCTGCGGCGCGCTGCCCTTTTTGACCGAGCAGCGCCTGGTGATCGTGGACGGCTGGCTCACCCGCCTGCTCAGCCGGACGGAAGGCGAGGCCGAGGACGGCGACACCGGCCGGGGAGGAAGCGCCAAAGAGGCCTTGGCGGCGCTGGCCGCCTATGTAGCCGAGCTGCCCGACACCGCCTGCCTCGTGCTGACCGAGAAACGCGAACTGCCCGAGAAAAACCCGGTGCTGCGGGCGGCGGCCGGCCAGCCGTGGGCGGTGGTCCACAAGTTCGAGCTCCCCAAAGGCGAGGAGCTGGTCAAATGGATCATGGCGCGCGCCAAGGCGGAGGGCGGGACTTTCACCCGCGAGGCCGCGCAGGCGCTGGCGGAGGCCGAACATGAGCCGCGCGCCTTGGATAGTGAAGTGGCCAAGCTCGTCACCTACGCCGGACTCCGCCGGCCCGTGGAAGTGGCCGATGTGCAGGCGCTGACGCCGGCCGGCAGCGAAGCGCGCGTCTTTGATTTCGTCGACCACCTGGGCCAGCGGCAGGGCCGGCTGGCGCTGCGCGAACTGCACGGGCTGCTCGACCAAGAAGAGCCGCTGTATGTGCTCGGTATGATCGTGCGCCAATTCCGGCTGATCCTGCAAGCCAAGGAACTGCTGGAGGGCGGCCGCGGCGAACGCGACGTGGCCCAGGCGCTGGGGCTGCACCCCTTCCCGGCCGGCAAGGTCTGCGCGCAGGCCCGCCCGTACGGCCGCGCCGCCTTAGAGCGTGTTTATCATCGCTTGCTGGCATGCGATGTGGAGATCAAAACCGGCCGCGCGGAGCCAGCCGCCGCGCTCGACATCTTGGTGGCGGAACTCACCCTCTAAGCTACCCCAGGCGCCCGCGCAACGGACGCGAAAAGAGACTCCTGTGAACCTTTCCCCTGAAACCTCGGCCGAACAGCCCGCGAGCGGCCGGCCAGAAGTGACGCTCGAACAACTGCCGGAGCGCTTGCGCGCGGCGGCGGCCCTGGCCAACTGGCCGGCGCTGATGCCGGTGCAGGCCCGCGCCATCCCCTATTTGTTGGCCGGCCAGGATGTGATGATCCAGGCCCGCACCGGCAGCGGCAAGACCGGCGCGTTCCTGCTGCCCATGCTGGAACGGCTGGACCCGCACAGCGCGACGACCCAGGCCCTGATCCTGGTCCCCACCCGCGAACTGGCGCGCCAGGTCTGGCAGGAAGCGGAGACGCTGGGCGGCGCGGCCGGCCTGCGCGCGGCGGCCGTCTACGGCGGCGTCGGCTATGGCCCGCAGATGGACGCCCTGCGCCAGGGCGCGCACATCGTGGTGGGGACGCCCGGCCGCGTCCTAGACCACCTCCTGCGGCGCACGCTCTCGCTGGAGCATCTGCAGATCCTGATCTTCGACGAAGCGGACCGCATGCTATCGATGGGCTTTTACCCGGACATGAAACAGGTCCAGCGCTATCTGCCGGACCGGACCATCAACGCCTGCATGTTCTCCGCCACTTTCCCGGAATACGTGCTCCGCACGGCCGATGAGTTCATGCACGCGCCGGAGTTCATCAGCCTGAGCCGGGACCATGTCCACGTCACGGATGTGGACCACGTCTTCTACGTCACGCCGGGCATGGACAAGGACCGCGCGCTGGTGCGCCTGATCGAGGTGGAGAACCCGGCCTCAGCCATCATCTTCTGCAACACCAAGACCCGCGTGCATTACGTGGCCGTGGTGCTGCAGCGCTTCGGCTACGACGCGGACGAGCTCAGCGCCGATCTCTCGCAAAGCGACCGGGAGCGGGTCCTGGCGCGCGTGCGCGCCCGCACCCTGCGCTTCCTGGTGGCCACGGACGTGGCCGCGCGCGGGCTGGATATCCCCGCCCTCTCGCACGTCATCCAGTACGAGCCGCCGGAGGACATGGAAGGCTACATCCACCGCGCCGGCCGCACCGGCCGCGCGGGCGCGGCCGGCGTGGCGGTCTCGCTGGTGACGCCGGCCGAGAAGCTGGAGCTGGACCGGATCGCCAAGCGCTACACGATTGAAATGCGCGAGGTGCCGCTGCCGTCCGATGCCGATGTGGAGGCTGTGGTGACCGAGCGGCTGACCGCCCTGTTGGAAGCGCGCCTGCGCCAGCGCGATAAGCTGCAGGCCGAGCGCAGCCGGCGCTTTGTGGCCCTGGCGCGGAGCCTGCTGGAAAACGAGGAAGAGTCGGCCGCCATCACTATGCTGCTGGACGATTACTACCAGCAGCTGCTGCACGCCCCTGTCATCCAGCCGGAAGGGACACCGGCAGAGAAATTATCCGCGCCGGGCGGGCGCGGCGGAGACGGAGGCCGGGGAAGCGGGGGCCGGAGTGGACGCCGCAGCGGCGGGGGCCGCCGGCGCTAACGGCCAGCCCCGCTCCACCGCTTAAAACACATTCAGGCTGCCTCGGCCAATCCGCGAGGCAGCCTGAACTTTTATTTGGGCCAAAAACCAGCCGCGCCGCGGCCGCTACTCAGCGCCCCATACCTGCTCCAGCCGCCATTGATCGTGCGCCACATCCTGCGCCAGCTCATACACCGCGCCATCCGTCCGCACCTGAAACAAGTGCCGGCGCACCTGGCCGCGCCGCGCTTCCGTGCGGCAGGCCATGACCGCGCGCACATCGTGGCGCCGGCCGCGCCACACAAACGCGCGCGGGAAGAAACCGTTTTGCGTAGCCGCCATCTGGATCGGCTCACCCATCCGCCGCGCCGCGCCCATCCGCAGGGCTATGGCCGCCATACCGCCTCCGCTTCCGGGGTGGCCAATTCCACCCCGCCAATGACATTGAACTGGCGCTGTTCCGCCATACCGGCCGGCAGATTCATCAAGGTGGGGTACATGGCCGGCGCGTAGCCGCTCAAATTCAGATAGCTGGGCGGCGTCGCCTGCGGCACCACCACAATGCGCGGCTCCGGCGCCGCCGGCGGCATCACCGGCAAGGGCGGCACAATCCGCAGCGTCCGTGAGGCAAACCAGACCACCATCAGACTAGTGGGGATGCTGGCGGCCACCCCCGCCACCACGCCCACCATCACCGCCATCGCCTCGGCCGACAGCCGCTGGCCAATCACAATCGCCAGCGTGACCGCAAACCCCAAACCGATCACCAGGGCAAAAAATCGCGCCTTCATGCCAGCACCTCCTGCGGGGCTTCCAGGGGCGCGGCCGCGTTGACGGCCAGCCAGAAGGAATCCAGCGGAACCGACCGCGCCGTCAGCAGCCGCAGCCCGGCCACAAAAATCTGCTCGCCGGGCGCCAGACGCGGCAGCCGGCTGGGATGGACAAAGCACACGGTGGGCGCTTCGCCGTGCCGGCGGCGGTAGGCCGCCGCAGCGCGCGCCACCTTCTGCGCCAACGTGTGGCGCTGGTCATCGTCTTTCCACAACATCCCAATCTGCATGCTGACCTCCCGCCGCGGCTAAAACCGCAGCGCAATCGTGTCCCAATCCCGCGCCGGTATCCACGCGGCCTGGAAACGGATGGTCTGGCCGGCGGCGACGGCGATAAAATCACCGCGCCCCTGCAATTTCTCAGCACCGGTCCCCGATAGGCCGGCCGCGATCCGGGCGTCTTCCGCGCTGCCCACCCGGCCCACCAAGCGCACCGGAAAATTGGCGCGCAGCATGCCGCCGATGGCGGCGGCGGCCGGCTTTTGCACGCCGGCCACCAGATGCAGGCCGGCCTCCCGTCCGCGCTGCGCCAGCCGCACCAGCGCCATTTCCACTTCTTTGCCGCCCGTCATGAGCAGGTCATGCAGCTCGTCCACGGCGATGACGATGTGCGGGGTGGAGACGTTCTCGCGATCGCGCCGCTCCATCTCCGCCACCAGTTTGTTGAGCAGCTGGCGCGCGCTGACCGCGTCGGTGGCGATATCATCCAGGGTGTGCGGCAGCGCCGCCAACGGCCCAAAGCCGCGCCCCTTGGGGTCAATCAGCACCAGCTGCAGCCGCGATTGGCGGTTCAACATCGCCAGCGATACCAGCATGGCCCGCATCAGATCCGTTTTACCGGAGCCGGTGGTGCCGGCCACCAGCACATGCGCCACATCCGGCGAGGGCAGCCGGATCAGAAGCGGCCGGCCGTCTTCCGCCAACCCCAGACACGCGGTCAGCGGCGGCACCGTCCCCAGGCCCTTCAAGAGCGGCAGCAGCCGGACCGGTTCCGCGTCCGGGCGCGGCATCTCCACCGCCAGCGATTCGCCCTCGCGCGCCACCCGCACATCCTGCGCGCCCAGCGCCAGCGCCAATTCTTCAGACAGGTTGCGAACAGTGGCAATCCGGGCGCCCATCGCCGGCGTCAGGTGAAAGCGAATCCAGCGCGGCGAGACCGTGCCGCCATGCACCCGCGCCGACACCTTGTGCGAGGCCAGCACGCGCTCAATTCGATCCGATTGGAAATTGAGAAAGTCACGGGTCAGCGAGGCATCCATAGTCAGCACCAGTCGACGTCGGGTCAAGCGGCGGATAATCGACGGCGATCATCGAACGGGTTATGTTCGACGCAGGCTGAATTGAGATGATCGCGGAAACCGAATTTATGTTCTAAATCATATAGAACAAAGGTTTGAGAGTCAAGCCAGATTCCTTAAAGAAATAGATATTTTGTTCTATATTTTGAATTGGTCGCCGGCCGGGTTTTTTGATAATGTGTTGCCCACACTCAGCCCTTAGGAGCGGACTTTATGCTGAAAATCGTGTGAAAGTTGGTGGCCGGCGTGGTTATTGGGGCAGCGGTGCTGGCCAGCGGGCTGATAGTGTCCATCGCCGGCGATGGGTTGGGCGCGGCCCAGCGGCTGGCGGCGGTGTCCAATGTCACCATCCCCAACGCGGCCGGCCCGACGGTGAAGGCTTATGTGGCTCGGCCAGCCGGCGCCGGCCCTTACCCAGTGGTCATCATGCTGCATGAGTTCTACGGGCTCACCGCCAGCATCAAGGCCAAGGCGGACTGGCTGGCAGCCGAAGGCTATCTGGTGGTGGCGCCGGATCTATTCCGGGGCAGCACTACCGACTACATCCCGCGCGCCATCTACCATGTGATCAGCACCCCAGCCGAGCAGGTCAACGATGATTTGGACGCGGTCTTGGCCTGGGCCGCCGCGCAGCCGGAGGCGCGGCCGGATCAGATCGTGGTGGCGGGGTTCTGCTTTGGCGGGCGTTCCGCCCTGCTCTACAGCCTGCACAACCCCCAAGTG
>JAGOBN010000334.1 GCA_017999235.1 Anaerolineales bacterium
GGATTGTGGTGGCCATCGGCCTGGTGGTCGGTGTCATTTACTTGGTGCGCTAAGCCGGGCCGCCGGCGGCTGGCGCAGCTCCGGCACATACAGCTCCCACTCTTCCTGGGTCAGCTCGCGGTTGGCGGCGGTGTGCGCGTCTTCAATCAGCAGCTCCGGTGCCAGCGGCCGCAGGTGCAGCGCGTAGGGCGGCGTGCCGACGGAGACCAGCCACCGCCCATCCGGAGTGATGGCCACCCCGTAGCCTTCGCCGTAGCCGGTGGCCTCGTAGTGGCAGAGCAGCGGATCACCCACCGCCTGGAAGGTGTCCAGGTCCCACACGCGCGCCATGCCCTCGTCGCCGGTGGAGACCAGCCAGGCGCCGTCTGGTGAGAAGGCCACCGCGCGCACTTCATCGGTGGTCCCTTCCAGCGTCGCCAGCCGGACACCGGCGGCCACATCCCACAGGCCGATGGTCTGATCGCGCGAGCCCGAGGCCAGCCGCCGGCCATCCGGGCTAAAGGCCAGACAGTTGATGAAATCGGTGTGGCCGCGCAGCGGCTCGCCCAGCAGTTCCCCGGTGGCGGTGCGGTGGAGCGTGATCCGCAGCGCCGCCGTCATCGCGTCCGCGGTGGCCGCCGCCAGCGCATAGGTTTCGCCATCCGGGCTGATGGCCACGCAGGTGGCCGCGCGTTCGCGCAATTGATACGCCTCAACGCCGGCGGCCCAGTCCCACACGCGCACGCCATCCCACTCTCCCACGCCAATCACCACCAGCCAGCGGCCGGCCGAACTGAGCGCCACCAGGCTGGGCTCACCCTGGTCGGTCTTGAGCAGCCGGATCTCGCCGCTGGGGAGGTCGATGAGGCTGACGGTGCCATCGCCGGCGCCGGCGATCAACACCTGGCCGTCCGGGGTGACGGCCAAGGCGCGGACATCGGCCGCTAATTGATAGGCGGCGCGCGGCGCCAGGGTGTGGAAGTCCCACACCTGGATCTGGCCGGCGACGTTGCCCGTGGCGATCCAGGCGTCCCGCGGGCCGACGGCCACGGCGCGGATGGCGTTGGCGGGGTCGATCTCGGCGGTGATGGAGCGGCCCAGCGGGGCCGCCCGCTGGCCATGCCAGAGCGCGATGCTGCGGCCGGCGCCGGAGGCCAGCAGCGCGCCGGCCGGGCTGATGGCGGCGGCGGTGAGGGCGCCCTCCAGGCCCCGCAAGGGGAGCTCCACGCTGCCGCTGTTGGGGTCGTCGGAGGCCAGGTCGGCGTAGTTCCACAACACCAGATCGTTGGCGCTGCTGACGTACATTAGCTCTTTGGCGCGCACGTACATGATGGCGCGCACGCGGCTGAGCGGCGCGAGCGGCGCGATGCTGAGCGGCTTCTGGCCCGCGATCTTCCAGACCAGCACCTCCCGTTCCGAGGTGCCGGCCGCGAAGTAATCGCCATCCGGGTCCACGGCCAGGGTGAGCACCTCGCCGGTGACCTCCACATCCTGGCCGATCTGCCGGCCGGCTTTGGGCTCCCAGACGCGGATCTGGCCGCTGCCGGTGCCGGAGATCAGGCGTTTGCCATCCGGCGCGAAGGCCAGGCTGGTCACATCGCCCGCGTGGGCGGCCAGCGCGCGCGTGACCGCCAAAGTCGCCGGATCCAGCGCCAGGATCTGGCCGTCGCTCAACCCGACGAAGAGGGCCAAGCCATCCGGCGTGTAGGCCAGACACTGGCCCGACGCGGGCAGTTCCATCTCCGCCGCTTTGCGGCCGGTGGCGGTCTCCCACAGGATAATGGTGTTGCGCTCCCAGTCGGTGGAAGCCAGCCACGCGCCGTCCAGGCTGAAGGCGGCCGCCAGCACCTGACTGTCGTGGCCGTCCAGCCGGCGCAGGCTGGCGGTGGGGCCGCTGAGGTCCCACAGGAACACTTCGCCATTGGCGGCGCCGGAGGCCAGCATGGGCGCGCCGTCGCGGAAGGCCACCACTTTAACGGTATCCGAGTGGCCGGACAGGAAGCCGTACAGGCGCTGGGTCTTCTCCACCGTGCTCAACAAGCTGCCCCAGGTGTTGGCGTCGTGGTGCAGGGCGCTGGCCTCCGCGCTGAGGAGCAGGGCGCGGTCCAGCGCCGTGGCCGGCAGGACCAGGGCCGTGGCGGCCAGTTTGGCGGCCAGCGTGATGCGGTTCTGCTGTTCCGCTGCGTTGTGTGAGCGCTCCAGAAAATCGCGTTCCGCCGGCCCCAGGTCGGCGGGATAGGCCTCGGCCCACTCCAGCGCCTGCGCCAGCGGCGCGCCGCGATAGAGCGCGCCGTCGTCGTTAACGCGCTGCCAGGCCTCGGCCGCGCGCCGCAGTTCGCGCTGGATCCGCAGGCTGGCGCGGCCGGCGGTAAGCCATTGGCGCAGGGTAGGCCACTCGCGGATCAGGGCTTCGTGCGCCACCTCGACCGTTTTCTCGTCGGCCACCACCAGGCGGTTGCCGATCAGGGTCTGCAGGACGCGCTCGACCAGCGGCTCATCGGCCGGCTGCGGCGCCAGCTCGGTCCGCAGGGCGCGCCGGCGCGTGTCTTGCGTGCCCTCGCCCAGCTCCACCAGCCGCAGAAAGATGCGGCGCGCCGCCAATTGTTCATCGGCGGGCAGGCTGGTGTAGACGGCTTCGGCGGTTTGGGCGATGGCGCCGCGGATGCCGCCGGCCTCCACGTAGCCGCGCAGGGTCAGGGTGTGGCCGCGCCGGCGCTGCCAGGTCTCCAGCAGCGCGTGCTGCATGAGGGGCAGGGCGCCGGGCTCTTCGCCCATCTCGCGCAGGATCTGGTCCACCAGCCCCGGCTCAAACTCCCAGCCGCCGGCCGCGGCCGGCGCCTCGATGGCGCGGCGCAGTTCCTCGCGGTTCATCGGGCCGACGTACTCCTGGTTGGTGGAGACGGCGCGGCGCAGATTCTCATACTGGGCGCAGTGCGCGTAGAAATCGGCCCGGAAGACCAGCATCACCACGGTCGGGCCGGCGTTCTCGTCCGCGGCCGCGTAGAGCAGGTTGTCAATGAAGGCCCGGCGCTCGGGCTCGTCTTTGCAGAGCGTGAAGACCTCTTCAAACTGATCGACGATGAGCAGCCAGCGGTTGGCGCCGGGCCGGGCCTGCATGTACTTGAGCGCGTACAAGTGGAGCGTGCGCGGGTCGAGGGCCAGATCGCGCATCAGCTCCAGCGTCGCCTGGGTGGATTGGCCGACGGTCAGGGCCGCCGCCAGCGCGTCCAACGGCTGGGCCGTGGGGGTGAAGATGTGGATGGGCCAGGCCGGGCTGCCCTCGGGCGGCCGGCTGCCATCGGCCAGCGCCGTGCCGCGCCGCAGGGCCGGCACCACGCCGGCGCGCACCACCGAGGATTTGCCGCTGCCGGAGGCGCCGACGATGACGGGCAGGAGCCGGCTCTGGCGCAGTTTGCCCACCAGCTTGGCGGTCAGCGCTTCGCGGCCGTAGAACTGGTCGGCGTCGGCCTCGGTGTAATAGGCCAGCCCCTTGAAGGGCGGCTTGCCGGGCGCCGGGGCGTCGGCGGCCGGGTCACTGCCGAAGAGCCGGCCCTTCTGCCGCAGGCGCATGAACAGCACGGGGATCGCCCACTCGGTGCGCTGGACGTCAAACACCGCCAGCCGGGCCTGGTTGAGGGCCAGGTCCACTTCGCCATGCTCGGCCAACTGCGTGTAAAACGCGGCCGCAAAGGTGCGCGCCAGATCCATCGGCACCGCATCCTGCATGGCAATCACGGCCGGCAGGCCGGCTTCCACCAGGCGCGGCGCCAGGCCCAGAAAGGGGCTGGGCGCGCCGGCGCGCCGGCGGGCGCTTTCACACGCCACCAGAAAGGTCAGGTGCGGCACCTGGCTGCCGTGCGCGGCGAACAGGGCCGTGATCAGATCGTCTTTGACGAGCTGCCAGGCGCCGTCGGCTTTTTCCATGTACAGCGCGGCGGTATCCTGCGCGAAGTTGCCGTGGCCGATGTAGTGAAAGAGGTGGGCGCGCGCCAGATGCGGGGCCAAGGTGAAGAGGTTGGTGGGGCCGTCAATGATCTGGTAGCCCTCCTGCTCGAGGGTGACGCGCAAGGCCGAGCCCAGGCCGGTGCGGCCCGGCGCGATGCTGATCTGGAACTGGTTGCTGGCCCGCAGCGGGCTGAGCGCGCGCCGCAGGCTCTCAATCTCCAGATCCACGTTGGCGGCCGGGAACTGGCCGGGCTCGCCGGGGAGCGGGTCCGGGTTGGCCACCGCGATCAGCATGCGCAGCGGCGTCTCGGTGATGGGCCGCGGCTCGGGGATGCTCAGGCTGGTGTAGCGCGAGAACGGCGTCAACGTGGAGGCGCTGAGCGGCACATCCTGGCCGCGATGATGGTGATACAGGCGCTCCCAGGGCAGGGCGTGCAGGGCCACGGCGTCGTCGTCGATCCACAACTGCAGGCGCAGCCGGCCGGCGGTGTGGGCGTTGGCGGCGCCGGCGGCGGCGTCATAGGCCGTGCGGATCTCGCCCGCGCAGAGGGCGTTAAAGAGTTTCAGGCCATAGGCTTCCGGCTTGAGCTGCAGCGGCAGCAGCTCTTCCAGCTTCAAGGCAAATAGGCCGCCGGCGTAGTGGCTGCCGTCGCCGAGCTGCGCCTCCACGGGATAGCCGCCGGCTTTCTCGTCGTAACCGCGCAAGTGGATGACCAGGTCCGTGTACGTCTCGCTCATCAGCTGCGGCCTCCGCCGTTAAACCACATGATATTCGCGGGTGAGCGCGGAACCGGCCAGCCGCGCGTAGCTCAGCGCGCTCACATCCAGCGTCCGCGCCTGGCCGGTCAGGATGATTTCGGCCAGCACCTGGCCGCCGATGGGGCCATGCATGAAGCCGTGGCCCGAAAATCCGGTGAGCAGATAAAAGCCGGGCCGGGGCGTGGCGCCGATGATAGGGTGCGCGTCCGGCGTCACTTCGTACAGGCCGGCCACGCGCGCGGCCACGCCCGCCGTCTCCAAGAGCGGCAGGCGCTGGAGCGCGGCCTCCAGATGCACCAGTTCCCAGGCCGGGTCAACGCTTTGGTCCTCGCCCGGCGGCTCGGCGGGGTTGGACATCCCGGTCAGCAGGCCGGCCCCTTCCCGATGGAAATACAGGCTCTGGGCAAAGTCAATGACAAACGGAAACTCGGCCGGCAGATCCGGCAGCGGGCCGGTGGTGAGCCACTGCCGGCGCACGGGGGTGACCGGCACGTCCACGCCGGCCATCCGCCCCAGGGCCGCGCTCCACGGGCCGGCGGCGTTCACCACCACCGGCGCCGCGAGGGGGCCGGCCGTGGTCTGCGCGCCCGTGATCCGGCCGCCGGC
>JAGOBN010000335.1 GCA_017999235.1 Anaerolineales bacterium
CGCTCAGCCACCGGATGCATCTCCGCGGCGGCATAGCGGCTCAAGTCGGTGAAGCCGCGCGAAGCGCCAACGATAAAAATACCCGCCAGGAAGAGCGGAAAGGTATGCGCCGCCACCGCGCCGCCCACCAGCAGGGCGCCCACCACCCCCAGGCCAAAGCCCAGCGTTAACCCGGGCCGGCGCCCCACCCGCTCCATGAGCCGCGCGGCCGGATAGGCGGCCAGGGCCGTGCCCGCCAGCTGCACCGCGCCCGGCACGCCGGCCAGCGCCGGCTCACCGGACAAAGCCGCGCCGGCCAGCGCGCCCACCGTTGTCCCGGCGATGAAACCGGCCGAGCCCATGCTCTGGCCGAGAAAGAGCAGCCAGGTTAACCGCCGAATTGTGGACGCTAAAGAGGTTGCCAAAAATTTCTCCGGGTCGCCCGGTCACGCCCCGGCGGCCGCGGGAGCGCGACGTCAGAAACGCATGGGGGAGTTTCTATTCGGGGGCGCCCGTGCCTTCCAGCTTTTCCATGCGCTCGCAGATGAGGCGCAGCGCCCGCCATTCGCGCCGGGCGCAGAAGATCTCGGCCAGCCGGGCGAGCACGCTCGGATCGGCGCCCGGCCGCTGGGCGTAGGCCGCGTAAATGCGCGCCGCTTCGTCGTCCATCCGGCCGGTCTTGAGATAGGAGTTCACCAGCTGCATGAGGTACCGATCCCGTTCGGCCTCGGCCGCTTCGGCCGCCGCCGCCTGCTGTTGGGCTTCGTGCGCCTGCGCGGCCACGCGCCGCACCGCGGCCACAAATTCATCCGGTGAGAAGGGTTTGATCAGGTATTCCCGCACGCCGGCCGTGATCGCCTGGCGCAGCTGGTCCCGCTCGGCCTCGGATGACATGATCATGCACAGGGTGCGCGCGCTGACCTTGGGCATCAGCCGCACCGCCGTCAGGCCGTCCATGCGCGGCATGTTGATGTCGAGGATGGCCACATCCGGCTGCAAGGAGCGCGCCATCTCCAGCGCCTCGACCCCGTCCCGCGCCACCGCCACCACTTCAAAGCCGCGCTCAAAGGCCAGCATCTGGCGCACGCTCTTGCGCAGTTCAGCCGAGTCGTCCGCAATGAGCACGCGCAAGCTGGGCATGGTGGTGAAACCCGCTAGACGTGATACCGTCCGGTGGCGCGCCAGCCGGCCGGGGACCGGCCGCGGCCGACGGCGGCCGGCCGCTGGCCCCGGCGCAGCGCGGCCTGCGGCCCCAGGACCATCTTTAACTGTTCCAGCGCCTCGGCGTCGTACTGGCGTGCGCCGCACACATCGCACAGCCAGACGGGGAATTGGGGCACGGTGATGAACTCGCCGGCCACCCAGGCCGCCAGGGCCGCCAGCCGCGGCTGCAGATGCCCGGTCTGGCAGAGCTCACACGGGATCTCATAATCGAAATCGGCTGCGGGGTCCATCAATAGACGCCCTCGGCCACGGGCGCGGCCTCCAGCAGGGCCACGCCGGCGCTGGTCCCCAGCCGGGTGGCGCCGGCCGCCACCATGGCCTGCGCGTCGGCCAGGCTGCGGATGCCGCCGGCCGCCTTGACGCCCATGCGCGGGCCGACCGTGGCCCGCAGGAGGGCCACATCCGCCACCGTGGCCCCGCCGGTGGATAAGCCGGTCGAGGTTTTGACAAAATCCGCGCGCGCTTTCTGCGCGATCTGGCAGGCCCGGCGCTTCTCAGCGTCGGTCAGCAGGCAGGCTTCAATGATCACCTTCACCCGCGCTCCGCCGGCGCGCGCCGCGCGCACCACCGCGCCGATATCGCGCGCCACCAGCCGGTCATCCCCGGCCTTGAGCGCGCCGATATTGAGCACCATATCCACTTCGCCGGCGCCCAGCGCCACCACGCGCTCGGCCTCGTGCGCCTTTAGGTCGGGCAGGCTGGCGCCCAGCGGGAAGCCCACCACACTGCAGACCGTCACCCCAGACCGGCGCAGGAGCCGGGCGGCCAGCCGCACGTAGGCCGGGTTGACACACACCGCCGCAAAGCCATAGGCGCGGGCCTCGGCGCACAGACGTTCGATCTGGGCGGGGGTGGCTTCGGGTTTGAGCAGAGTGTGGTCGATGAGCGCCGCCAGGCGGGCGCGGTCGAGGACGGGCAGCGGGGAGGAGGTGTCAGTGACCATGGCGCGAGTGTATAAAATTGTCAGCGTTCGCGCAAGCGGCGGCATGGGCCGCGGCGCGGCGTTACGGCGCGCTGGCTTGCGCGTAGTTGTAATGCGGCACAATCTCCAGCGCGTCGAGCGGCCAATAGACCACCAGGGCCCGCCCGATCAGGAACTCCCGCTGGAGAACGCCCCAGCTGTGCGAGTCGGAGGAGTTGTTGCGATTGTCGCCCAGCACAAAGTACTCGTCCGCCGCCGCCGTCCAGGTGCCGTTGTAGCGGGGCGCGGCCGCGATATACGGCTCCTGCAGCCGTTCGCCGTTCACGGTCACTTGGCCGCTCAGGATCGTGACCGTTTCGCCCGGCAGCCCGATGATGCGTTTGATAAAGTCGCGGTCGGTGCCGAACGGGTAATGGAAGACCACGATGTCGCCGCGCTGCGGCTGGCCGAACATGTAAGAGAGCTTGTCGATCAGCACGTACTCATCCGGATGCATGGTGGGCTGCATGCTGTCGCCCTCCACCCGGAAGCGGCCGGTGGCGAAGTTCACCAGGGCGTAAATCACCACGGTCAGAATAACCGTCTCGACGACTTCGCGCAGGATGATCTTCCAACGGGCGGGGACGGCCGGCGGCGGGACGGCCGGCTCATCCAGCGGCCGGCTGGGCGGGACTTCCGGCGCGGGCGGTTCCGGCGGCCGGGCGGCGTCAATGGGGGCGGGCGGCAACGACACGAGCAACTCCTTGAAAGCGCGGTAATTTTACCCCCGGCACATGAGCCTGGGCTGAGTACGGGCCGGCCGGCTCAGTCGTTTTTCTTCCGGAAGCTCAGGCGCAGGGGCGTGCCCGCAAACGGATAGACCTCGCGCAGGCAGTTTTCCAGATAGCGCTGATACGTGAAGTGCGCCAGCTTGGGCTCGTTGCAGTGGAACAGAAAGGTCGGCGGCGCCGTGCGGACCTGCGAGGCGTAATTGATCTTGAGCTGCCGGCCGTTGTGGGTGGGCGGGGCGTGGCGCATGACGGCTTCGCGCACCAACTGGTTCAGGCGCGCGGTGGGGATGCGCGTCTGACGCTGGGCGCTGACCTCGAGCGCCAGCGGCAGCAGCTGCTGGCAGCGCTGGCCGCTCTTGGCGGACACGAACGCGAACGGCACGTAATCCAGGAAGTGCAGATTGGTGCGGATGCGCGCCGTCATCTCGTCCAGGGTGTGCGTGTCCTTCTCCACCACATCCCACTTATTCACCACGACCACCGCGCTCTTGAACTCGTCCAGGATAAAGCCGGCCACGTGCGCGTCCTGGGCCGAGAACGGATCGGTGGCGTCCAGCACCAGCAGGGCCACATCGCAGCGTGCAATCGCCCGGAAAGTGCGCAGCACGCTCCACTTCTCCACCCCCACGTCGATGGCGCCGCGCCGGCGGATGCCGGCGGTGTCGATCAGCACCAGGCTCTGGCCGTCAAACGTCATCGGCGTATCGGTGGCGTCGCGCGTGGTCCCCGGCACCGGGCTGACAATGGCGCGCTCCTGGCCCAGCAGCCGGTTGAGCAGGGAGCTCTTGCCCACGTTCGGCCGGCCGACGATGGCGATCTTGACCGTGTCGGCGGGCTCGGGCTCCGGCGCCGGCGGCAGGGCGGCGACGATGGCGTCCAGGACCTCGGCCACGCCCATGCCATGCAGGGCGGAGATGGGCAGCGGATCGCCCATGCCCAGCTCGTAGAACGCATAGACCTCGTTCTCGCGCTTCGGGCCTTCCATCTTGTTCACCACCAGCAACACGGGCGGCTCCAACTGGCCGGTCGCCGGGCTGCGGCGCTGGCGCCGGCGCAGGATGCTGACCACCTCGTGGTCGGCCTCGGTTACCCCAAGCTGGACTTCGGCCATGAACACCACCACGTCGGCTTCGGCAATGGCCATTTCCGCCTGGGCGCGCATCTGCGGCACAAACTGCGCCGAATCCACGGCCAGGGCCTCCCCCGTTCCGCCGCGCGGCAGCGGCTCGATACCGCCGGTATCCACCAGGTCAAACGTCCGGCCGTTCCACTCGGCCTCGGCCACAATGCGGTCCCGGGTGGTGCCGGGGGTGTCATCCACCACCGCCAGCCGTTCGCCAGCCACGCGGTTGAAGAGCGTCGATTTGCCGACATTCGGCCGGCCCACAATTGCCACAAGCGGTTTGTTCATAGCACCTGTCGATCACATACGAATAACGGCCGGCGGTCAGGGTGCCGGCGTGGGGGTGGCGTCCGGCGGCGGCGGCGTTTCCGTCGGCGTCGGCGAACTGGTGAAGGTGGGCGCCAGCGTGCGGGTGACCGCCGGCGTGCGGGTCGGCGTCGGCGTCAAACTGGGCGTCGGCGAGAGCGTGGGCGTCCCGCTGCGCTCAATCACCACTTCCACCGGGCTGGGCCGCACGGTGACGGCCTGGAGTTTATCCGGCAGGAGCAGCACGGTGGGCTGCACCTGATAGATCCCCACGCCCAGCCCGGTCAGATCCAACAACACGCGCGCGTCCGCGTCCTGGAGCCCTTCCAAAATCGGGATCGGGCCGGAGAGCAGCACATCCACGCTTTCCGGCGAGGCGCGCGCCGTCAAGCCGGCGCCCAGGTTGAGCAGCTCCAGTTGACGCTGGATCTGGGTGCTGCCTTCGATGGCGGCGATGCTCACCTGGACGACCACGGTCGGGTCGTCGCCCACCGGCGCCACGCCCTCCGGCAGCATCAAGGACAGGCGCTGCGTGACGTCATCGCTGGCGCCGGTGATATCCAGCGGCGCGGTCTCCACAAAGCCCGGCAATTCGCTCACCTGGGCCGGGTTGGAGGACGAGACGGTGATAATCGGCGGCGCCACGGTGATATTGGTGATGCGGTAGCCGGCCGCGATCTGGCCGCTGATGATGGCGCGCACGGCCACGTCGCGGGAGCCCACTTTCTGCGTGATCGGGACCCGCACGCGCACCGTGGCCGGCGTCACGGTCACCCCGGTCACCGGCAGGCGGTCCGCGTCCACCGGCACCAGCACCACCGTCTGATCCAGGCTGTTCTTGAGATTGGCCAGCGAGACGGTGGCCACCAGTTCGCTGACGCGGTCCACCGTCGAGGCCGGCCCGGCCACGCTGGCCGACGCCGCGCCCAGGCGTTCGAGGCCGGCCTCATAGCCCGG
>JAGOBN010000336.1 GCA_017999235.1 Anaerolineales bacterium
ACGGCCCCGGACGGGCGGCTCGACCTGGAGTTCGTGCCCTTCGCCGAGCGCGTGGCCAAAACCGACTTCAAGCTCCTCGCGTCCGAGGTCCACCAAATGTTCGGGCGCTATCACGGGACGGTCGTAACCGACACGGGGGAATCCGTTCATCTGGATGGGCTGGCAGGTTTTGCCGAGGAACATCGCGCGCGCTGGTAAAGCCGGCCCCGCTTCTCGCCCCGGCATCCCCTGGATCCCGAGACCAGAACGTTATTCGACCAGCGGGGTTGGGCTTAGCCGGCCGCACAGAGCTCGCGGCACCGACGCTCCGCGTAATCCCAGGCCGAAAACGCGCTGCCAAAAATCCAGGGATCATCGCCATATTGCCGGTAACTCGCCAAGAGAGCCTCGGCCGCTATCCCCGGTCGGAAGCCCCGCAGCAGAAAATCATCCACCACCTTTTGGGCGGCGGCCACCGCCTCGGCTTCGCTCGGGAAGGTCCCCAGGGTATAGCGCTCGCTTTTGTCCATGAAGTGGAAGTTGTCGTCCACATAGACCACGAACGCCGGCTCCGGCCTCCGCGCCCGCGTCTCGGCGGCGACCGTGGCGTGCACGACTCTCAGCAGCGCCCTTTGATCCTTGTCGTGAGTGAGTTGATCAAAAGACTCGGGGTGAGTCGTCATACCGCCACCGCCTTTCCCGGCCGGCGCGCGCCCAGAGTCTGGTCCTCCTCCGCCGCCTGCAGCAGCCAGCGCCGATGATAAGGCTCGGTGTAGTACGCGGAGATGTTGTCCTCCGACCGGCCGATATTCCACTGCCAGCTTAAAGCCGGCTCCGCCTGGACTTCAACCAGCGCGATGCGATAGCCCAACCCGGCGACGGCGTCCATCACGGGTTCGAAGTCGGCCAGTTTCATCCCGATGAACTCGGTCACCAGGTGGCGGCGTTCCCAGAGCGCGACGCGGGCCACCGCCAACCCGATCACATTCAGCGGCCCTTCCAGATGCGCCGGAAAATCAATCACTTCCCCCTGCTCCAGGCTCACAAAGATGTCGGCGGCATCCAGCACTACCCAGCCGTGGGCGAAGTGCGTGCGGCGGTGGCGCGTCTTGCCGGTGGCCGGCGGCCCCATGATCAGGGTGAATTGGGGCAGCTGGCCGGCCGCCGGCAGGGACGACGGCTCAAAAAAACGTTCGACTTCGGCCATCAGATCAAACATGGCAGGCTCCTTTCATCACACGGAGCCTAACACGGCCTGGCCCGCGCGCATGCGGGAAAACACCCAATCCGCGGCCGACCGTCAACGCCGGCCGCACAAAATCCCGGGCCGTCGCCGACTGTGGGGAAAAGCAGACCCAGGACATCCTGGTCACCGTCGGCTTCCAGGCCAGCCCGACCGGCTGCCCCAAATGCGGCACCCATCCCCAGCCGCCCGATCGGTTTTGCAGCCGCTGCGGCTAGTATCTGATGGACCGCTCGGCCCGGCCTGGCGGCGCCTTGGAAAGCAGGCCTCAGCTCGATAAGCGGTACTTCCTCCGGCCGGTCCGGCCGGAGGGCAGGTTTCCCCGAGCGGCCAGCGCGTGATCGATACCCGTCTCGACGACTACGTCCGCCGCGACTGACTCTGAGTGGGCCAGCCGCGCCGCTTGACCAACGCCTGCAGGAGTACGTCAATCGGCCGGCGCCCGAACGTTGACCATCCGTCGCCTGGCTGTGCGCCGCCTTTGAGCGGGCAGCCGGCCGCCGCCCCTTCACTTTCATCCATCGTCAATCCCGCGCTCTGGCCCGACCGAACGCGTGATTTCACCGTTGTCGGCTGCTTGAGCCGGCCTCCGTTTTGCCAGTGTCCCCGCGCTCGCCATCTTGTCCGCCCGCATCCCTGGCCAGATCTCGACCACCAGAACGTGGAAGGCAAGCTGAACCCGCCGCGCACCCCAAGGGGGCCCTTTGGGCCTTCGAGCGCCGCGACGGCGACACCGGCATCTCGCTCTCGCTGTGGGTCGACCGCCTCCTGTTCCTAGATACGCGCCGCCGCGAGGGCCAACCCATGACCATCTATACGCACAGCCTGCCGGTTCAGGCGCCGGCCGGCTTGCGGCTCCGAAAAACGCTCGACCTTTTACGGCATTGTCGGCGGCATCCCAGATTACCTACAACCCGGGGGAGAGCGGCATGGGCAGGCCGCCGTTCTTGCACGGCGGCCTGCCTAAGTCCCGCTCCGCGGCGGGTTTGCGCCATCTGATGCTAAGTACAGTCAGGAAAGTCCTGCAGGATTGTCTGGCCGCGTCACGCTTATGCGGCGGCTCGCATCCTGCAGAATATAGTTGGTTGTACTTAGTGCCCTGTCCGCCTGAATGAGCTGGAGGCGCGGTGTCTTTGGCAAGCGTCAAACGAGGCTTGACAGTCCATCCGCATCAGGCGGACGGGGTACTAGGCTCCATTCGACGGTGCCGTGCGCGCCGTCCAGGCTGACCCAGGCGCCGTCCGGGATGCGGCGCGTCGCCGCCTGCGTGCCAAAGACCGCGGGCAGACCAAACTCGCGGGCCGTGATCGCGGCGTGCTGCCCAACGTGGCCGGTGTCCAACACGACGCCGGCCAGGGCCGGGAACAGTGGTGTCCACAGCGTGCCGGCGTCGGCGGCCACCAGGATGTCGCCGGGGCGGACGTCCGGCAGCGCGGCCGAGTGGAGCACCAAGCGGGCACGACCGGAGGCGCGGCCTGGGCTGACACCCTGCCCGGCCAAACGGTTGGCGCGCACCTCTGCCTGGTCTGGCGCGGCTGCCTCGCCGGCTGACTCGTCCGCGGCGCGCGCCGGGAGTGCCGCCGGCGGCAGACCTAAGACCGCGGGCGCCAGGAGCTGGCGCCAATTGGCATATACGCGCTGGCGCTCCGCGAGGGTGGCGAAGAGCGGGCGAGGCCCAGGCGCACGCAACGCCGTCAGGATCTCCGCGACCTCCAGCCAGGCGACCTCGTCGGGTCGGGCCAGATCGCCGCGGGCGGCCAACCAGCGGCCGGCATGCAGCAGGGCCTGATAAAACTGCCCGTCCGCCAACTGATCAATGTAGTGATGGTGGTCGTCCAAGAACGTCGCCGCTCGACGAGCGTAAGCCAGGCGCCGCCGAAATTCTGCGGCCAGGTGCGGCGAGTCGGCTGAGGCGCATAGCGACTCCACCAGGTGATCGCGTTGCTGGCGTGCCCGCAGGCGTGCCGCGGCCGGCGTCTCCCGCGCGGCCTCTCCAGGAGGCGGCAGATAGGCGGCGACCATGTCCAACACCCATTCCGGATTCTCGCGCCAGGGCAGCGTGGCCAGAATGGTCGTGGCCGGATCGCCGGGGCAGGGCCGGTCCCCATACGCCGCCAGAAATTGCTCGAAGCGCTGCACAAACGGCGCCGCCGCCGGCAGCGCCTTGAGACGCGCATAAAGATCAGGCGGTCGCTCGGCGAACAGCGCCGCGACCTCGGTCACCGCGCGCGCCAGGCGCGCCAAGCCATACACGTCGTCGATCAAGCGCGTCTGGACCGTGTCCTCGCCCTCCAGGAGTTGAGAGAGCGCCTGCTCGGCTGCGTCTCGGCTCGCGCCGGTCAGGGATTGGTACGCCTCCGCGAGACGCCCCAAGCGCTTGCGCGGGCTCAGCGTGTGGATCATCCAATGCCGGCGGGCGGCGGCCAGCGTGTCTTCAAGATGATCGGCCAAGGCCGGCCCCGCGGCGGCCGGCGCGTCAAAGGCCGCCAGTCGCTCGGCGGCGCGGATGACCTCCGGCCCCCAGTGTTCCCACAGCGTGATGTCCTGCCGCTCCAGCCGCTCGAAAAGGTCTTCCAGGGCGGCGCTGCGGATCCGCCGATCGGCGGGGCCCACGGGGCTTTCCGCGGCCGCCCAGTAGAAACGGCCGTTGACGTATTTGCGCCAGTACGTCCGATCGCCCCCGCCCTGCGCGACCGCGGCATCACCGCCCTCGAAGCGGGCTTTGGTGTAGTCGATCTCCGCCGGGAGCAGCAAGGCGCCGGGCGCGTGGCTGGGCAGCCCTGCCGTGTGCCAGAAAGCGCGGCGTTCCCGTTCGTCCGCCCACTCCACCGGGAAGTGGGCCGCCTCGATCAGCTCCAGCGCCAGGGTCGTGATCGGCCGGCTCTGCAGGATCCACACCTGGCCATCGACGATAGCCCACTCGACGTCCTGCGGCCGGCCCAGCCATTGCTCCAGCGCCAGGCCAAACCGGGCCACGGCTTGCAGCCATGCCTCGGGCAGGCAGGCCGGGCGCTGCTGGTGCGCGGGCACGGCCACGCGCCGGGTGCCTCCGGCCGGGTCCAGTTGGATGCATTCCACCTTAAGGGCCGGCGTGACCGCCTCAATCTCCAGATCCGTTCGACGCAGCCGCGCGGTATCCGCCGGGACTGAGCCGGCGACGAGGCCCTCGCCCAGTCCCCAGGTCGCGGCGATGAGCAGGCTCTCCGGGCGCTGCTGAACCGGATCCACCGAAAAGCACACGCCCGCACACTCCGCCGCCAGCAGGGGTTGAATGAGGACGGCCATGGCCGGGTCGGCGTCCGGCAGAGCTAGGCGCGCCTGGGCCGCCAACGCCGCTGGGCTGAACAACGAGCGCCAGCACGCGAGGATCGCGGCTTCAATGTCCGCCGTGCCCCGCACGCCCAGACGGGTGTGATAGTGGCCGGCAAAGCTGACCGCCGGCCAGTCCTCGTGGGTAGCCGACGAGCGGACTGCCAGCGGCCCGTCGCCGAGTGAGGGGAGCGCCTGTTGCAGCGCCTCCCGCACACGGGCAGGCAGCGCGAGCTCGGCCAGAAGCATCTGGACCTGTTGGGCGACGGCTTGGGCGGCGGCGGGATCACGCCAATCAGCGCTATGCAACGCGGCGCGCACCGGCTCCCGATAGGGCGCTAGCGCCCTCTGAAAGACCGCCGTGGGGACAACCAACCCGGCCGGCACGGGAAAACCGGCTTCCAGCAACTGCCCGAGGACAGCCGCTTTCGTCCCCACGTGTTCGGCCGTAGGCCAGGGACGCGCGTTGGTGGACAGCAACTCGGCAAGCATCGCAACGCCTCCTTACGGGGTTGTCCGGGGTGGGTTAGGCAGTATAACCGAACGGCGGCATCACACTGCGTGCCTTGGCCGGCCGGCGAGAGGCCAGCCGGCCAGGCGGCGCCGCAGCGCCGCCCGATCTCCTGGGCCAACTGATCGAAGTCGGCCCACACGGCGCGCGTGGCCTCCGCCATCTCCGCTGGGGTAATCACGGGCACGATCTGGGCGATCATCTGGCCCCGGCAGGTCACGTCCACCGGCT
>JAGOBN010000337.1 GCA_017999235.1 Anaerolineales bacterium
TCCCGGCCCGCTCCGTGTCTCAGCGGCTCCGCGGCCAGCCCGCTCCGGAAAAATCTGATGTCCGACCCATCCGCGCCCTTCGCGTACGCCGTTCCCGTCCAGCCGGACGCGCCCTGGCCCACTTTCCGACGCGACCACCGCAACACCGGCCGCAGCCCGCTCCGCGCCCGCTACGCGGGCGATCAGCCGTGGTGCTTCCCCACCGGCAAGGGGATCTTCTCCACACCGATCATAGACGGACGCGGCTGGGTGTACGTGGGCTCAGCCGATCACTACTTCTACGCGCTGGATGCGGCCGGCGCCGAACGCTGGCGCTGCGCCACCGGCGAGATCATCGACTCGGCCGGCGCGCTCCTGGCCGGCGGGGACCTGGTTTTTCCCTCCGGCGACGGCTGTCTGCGCCGGCTGGAGGCGGAGACGGGCGTGCAGCGCTGGGCCGTGGAGGCGCCGCGCGCCGGCTACAACAACTGGTGGGAGGGCAATATCGCCGTCGGGCCGGACGGTACGCTCTACGCCGGCAACACCAACTTCAACTACTACGCCGTCACGTCGGACGGCCGGCTGAAGTGGACCTACCCCACCGGCGCCAACGCCTGGTCGTGCGCGGCCTTCGCGGACGACGGCACCATTTTCTGGGGCTCCAACGATACGCTGGTGCGCGCTGTGGCCCCGGACGGGCGCGAGCGCTGGCGCACCCGCACCCTGGGCTTCATCGCCGCGTCGGCGGCGCTGGGTCCGGACGGCACCGTGTATATCGGCTCGTTCGATAGCTATCTGTACGCCCTGGATCCCGCCACCGGCCGCGTGCGGTGGAAGTTCAAGACCGCCGATCACATCTATAGTTCGGCGGCGGTGGGCGCGGACGGCCGGATCTACGTCGGCTCGACCGACGGCTGTTTGTACGCGCTGGGCGCGGATGGCCGGCGGCTGTGGCGGCGCGATCTGGGCGCGCCGATCCGCTCCTCGCCGGCGCTGGGCCGCGCGCCGGCGGGTGAGGGCTGGATTGTGTACGTGGGCGCCGGCGATGGCCGGCTGTACGCGGTGGCGGCCGCGGACGGCGCGCCGCGCTGGAGTTTTGACACCACCCCAGCCGATCCCGAACTGCGCGACCGCAATGACCTGAACGGCTCGCCGGCCCTGGGCCGGACCGGCGTCTACATCGGCGGCGAGCACGGCCAGTTGTGGTATGTGCCCTACGATTATCCGCTGCAGCATGCGGAGGCGCGCGGGCTGGCCGGCGCGCCGGCCGCGCCGGGCGCGGGCGCGGCGCTCCGCTATGTGAGTCCGGGCGGCAATGTGCCGGCCGCGCCGCCGGAGGCCCTGCCGGCCGCGACGATCCTCACCTTCAAGCTGCAGGTGCAGGAGCGCGAGGAGAGCGTGGCGGCGCGCCTGTACCGCGCGCCGTTCTACCGGCCGCGCGCCGCTCTGGAAGTGCGCGCTGAGCCCGCTTTCCCCTTCGATTACGAAGTCTCGGCGGATGGCCGCTATCTGCACCTCTTTCCGCACGGGTTTCTGACGCCGGGACAGGCTTACCGTCTGACGATCACGGGCGACTATTACACCGGCGGCTGGGCGTTTGGCAACCTGACGCTGGGCGGCCGGCGGGCCGGCCGCTTTGAAAGCACGTTTGCGTTTCGCGGCGAGGCGCCGGAACTGGAGCAGCTGCCCTTGACCGTGGCGGATGAGGCCGTGGGCGCGCTGGAATGGACGCGCCTGGCGGTGCCGGTCCCGACCATGCTGCCCAGCCTGAACCAGATCGGCTTCGATTACATGGACTGGATCATCGGGATCCTGGACCTGACCGAGGGCCGCGTGCTGGCCTGGGCGGTGGGCGCGCGCCGCGATGCCGCCGGCCAACTGGTGGCCGACCCGGCCACGGACTTCCGCCTGCCGCTGAGCGGCGCGGCGCAGGCCGACGCCTTCATCCTGGCCAACCGCAACTTTCGGATGGCGGTCACGGGCATCCCGATCCCGTTCCAGCGGTTTGAACTGCGCGGCCGGCTGGGCGCGGATGGCCGGGTGCGGCCGGGCGCCACCACCTTTGGCGTCACGGACCTGCTGGGCATCCCCACCTTTGGGCCGCTGCTGGCGCTGGCCGGCCTGGGTACCAACATCATCGAGAAACTGCTGACCGTTGGGACGTATGTGACGCGGCCTTACGCCGGCCCGGCCAATCAGCGGCCGGCGGGGGTTACCCTGGCCGGCCTGGAGTTCGAGCCGCCGCTCGGCCCGCATGCCGGCCGCGTGACCGCGCGCTTGGCCGTGGCGGCCGGGGCCGCCTATCCGTTGGCTGAGCATGTGCCCGGCCTGGTGCTGGTGGACGCGGCCACCGGCGCGGTGGTGAACCTGGATTATCACGCGCGGCTGACGGCCGCGGCGGACGCGGCCGGGCAGATCGCGTCTATCACCCTGGAACTCCCCGCCGGCCAGCGGCTCCCGGCCGCGCTGGAGGCCGTCATCATCCTGGATGTCTTCCCGCTGGCGCGCCGGCGCGTGCGCTGAAAGGGGCGAGCATGACTGAATCGAAATCCACCCTCCCGCTCCGGCTCAAATGGCTGTACAGCACGGGTGACCTGAGCACGAGCGCGCCGCTGGCCATCGTCAGCTTCTTTCAGCTGTATTTCCTGACGGATGTGGCCGGCCTGCGCCCGGATTACGCGGCCTGGGCTGTCGCCGCCGGCCGGCTGTGGGATGCCGTCAACGATCCGCTGTTTGGCCTGTTCTCGGACCGGCTGCGCGCCCGCTGGGGGCGCCGGCGCGTGCTCCTGCTCTTTGGCGCGGCGCCGCTGGGGGTGAGCTTTGCGCTGCTGTGGTGGGTGCCGCCGCTCTCCCCCGGCTGGCTGGCCGTCTACTACGCGGCGGCCTTTATCCTGTTCGATACCGCCTACACGGCCGTGCATGTGGGCTACAACGCGCTCACGCCCGAGCTGACGGACGATTACGACGAACGCAGCTCGTTGAACGGCTACCGGATGGTGTTCTCCATCGGCGGGGCCTTGGGCGCCATCATCGTGGCGACCGTCCTCGGCTGGCAGATCGCCGACGCGCGCCAGTTGTACCTGACGCTGGGGGTGGGGCTGGGCCTGCTGGCCATCGTCCCGCCGCTGATCGTGTTCACGGTGACGCGCGGGCGCGAGTCGCCGGCGCCGGCGCACTCCTTGCCGCCGCTGACCGCGCTGCGCGCCACCCTGCGCAACTTCCCGTTTCGCATGGTGACGGGTCTGTATCTGCTGAGCTGGACCACAGCCAGCCTGCTCTCGGCGGTGCTGGTGTACTACGCCACCTATTACCTGCGCGTGCCGGAGCAGGCCAACTACTTTGTGCTGGCCGCGCAGGGGTCGGCCATAGCGTTTGTGCCGGCGGTGGTGGGGTTGGCGCGCCGCTGGGATAAACGCCGCGCCTTTATCGTCGGCACCGCCGCGTGGGGCGGGGTGCTGCTGGGCATCGCGGCCCTCCGCCCGGACCAGGTGGCGTTGGCGTACGGGCTGGCCGCGCTGTCCGGCCTGGGGATTGCCACCGCGTACGTGCTCCCGTGGGCGATGGTGCCCGATATCATCGAGCATGACCAGCTCCAGACCGGCGAGCGGCGCGAAGGCTCGTACTACGCCTTCATCGCGTTCTTCCAGAAATTGGGGACGGGCGCGGCGTTGTGGGCGATGGGCCAGGCGCTGGCGTGGGCGGGCTATCAGACGCCGGCCGCCGGCCTCGGGCTGGAGCAGCCGGCCGCGGCGGTCCTGGCCATCCGCCTCTTCGCCGGCCCGGTGCCGGCGGTGCTGCTGGCCGGCGCGATCGCGTTTGCCTGGGCCTACCCCATCACGCGCGCCAGCCACCAGGCGACGGTGGCGGTGCTCGTCGGCCGCGGCGACTAAACCCGCGGCGGCTCAGACGCCGTCAGTCCGCGGGCTGCAGCCGGGCCTCCTCAAAATAGCCTTCCAGCACCGTCTCGGCCTCGGCCTGGTAGCCGAGCGTCAACGCGCAGGGCGGGCCGCTGAGCGAGAGCGCCGGCGCCAGCGGCTGGTCATCCACCCACACCGTCAGGCGCTGGTTCGCGCCGGCCGGGCGGTCCGCCACGTGCGCGCCCACTTCCTCCACGCGGAACGTGATGGTGACCGGCCGGCCGGGCAGGTAGGGCAGGGGCGTGAAATCCAGGGTGCCGCCCGGCTCGGTATAGCGCGGCGCGATCTCAAAGGTCGGCCGGCCGGGATAGTTGCTGGCCCGCACGCGCACTTCCAGGGTGGCGGTCCGGTCCTGACGCGGCAGGGTGGCGCCCACGCTGAGGTACACCTGGCGCTGCTCGGTGTAGAAACTGGCCGCGTCCAAGGCCAGCGTCACCGAGGCCTCGGAGAAGCAGCCAGCCGGGGTCTGGGTGAGCGCGGCGGCATGCTCGGCCTCTAGCGCCAGAAAAACCGCCAGTTGGCCGGCGCGGCCTTCGGTGAAGAACTGGCGGCTGGCGTCCAGACAACCGGCGGCGTCGGTCACGGCGCCGGCCAGCGCCCAGCGCTGGGCATCCAGGCAGCGGTCATTGAAGGCGTCATACAGCGGCGCGGCCGCGCGGGGCGTGGGCGGCGTGCTGGCGGTGGCCGTTGGCGCGGCCGGCTCGGTTGGATCAAAGAGCGGCGTCGGCGAGATCAGCCGGGCGGTGGCCGTTGGCGCCGGGCGGGTGGGCGTGGCGCTGGGGAGCGGAGCGGGCGTGGACGTGGCCGGCGGCGCGGTGGGGGTACGGGGCAAACCCGTGGGTTTCCCCGCCGGGAGGCCGGCGGTCGCGGTGGCGGCCGGAATCACCGCGGCGCCGCGGAGTGCCAGGAAAGCCAGCGCGAGGACCGCCAGGCCCGCGATGGCGGCCAGGCCGGTCACGGCCCAGCGGGCCGGCGCTCCGGTTACGGTGACGACGGTGGTATGGTTCACCACCTTGTCGCGGCCGGCCACATCGCCGCCGATGGCGATCTCGGCGCCCGTTAAGTTGACGTGGGCGGGGGGCGGAATTGGGTTGGACATGCTGGGCCGGCGCTGCGCTTGACTAAGTTGTAGAGGAGACGATGGAAACTGTAAAAAAGTTCAGCCGGCGCTGGGGGCCGGCGGTGGTGATGATGACGGCCATCTATCTGGCTTCTGATACGCCCGGGCCGAGCCTGCCGCACTTTGATCAATGGGATCTGCTGGTGAAGAAGGGCGGACACGCGCTGGGGTACGCGCTGCTGGGGATGGCCTATGCCTGGGGGTTGGCCGGCCGGCGGCCGACGGGGCGGGCGCTGATCCAGGCGGGG
>JAGOBN010000338.1 GCA_017999235.1 Anaerolineales bacterium
GGAGTACGTGCGCAAGGAGCGCGACCTGCTGGTGCTCAAGCCCAACCGGTCGTACGGCGGCGACCGGGTGGTGATTGGGCCGGCGGTCAGCCAAGGGGAATGGGAGGCCGCGCTGGACGAGGCCGCCCGCGGCGCCGCCGACGCCGATGACCAGTGGGTGGTCCAGCGCCTGGCGCGCATTCCGGTCTACGAATTCCCGGTGGTGGACGATGACGGCGCCCTGCACGCCGAGCCGTTCTATACGGTGATGGGCCTGGCGCCGACCAAGTACGGGCTGTCGGTGCTGGGCCGCGCCTCGCAGAAGATGGTCGTCAACGTGGCCCAGCGCGGCGGGCTGTGCGGGCTGCTGGTCGGCCGGCCCACCGGCCGGCTGAGCGGGCCGCAGGCGCCGCAGCGGGTGGCTTGAGGCGGGCCGGCCGATGACGACCGTGGATCTGCGCGCCCCCGCGGACTTGGGGCCGGCGGCCGTGCGGCGCCTGTTGGAGCAGGCGCTGGCGGCCTCGACGGCCGACGAGACCGAACTGGTCTACACCGGCGTGGAAGAGGCGTTGACGCGCTTCGCGCAGAACGCCATCCACCAGAACGTGGCCGAAACCGACGCCACCCTGGAGGTCCGCGCGGCGGTCGGGACGCGCGTGGGGACCGTGACCACCAATGACCTGACGCCGGCCGGCCTGGCCCGTGCGGTGCAGGAGGCCGGCGCGCTGGCCCGGCATCTGCCGGAGAACCCGGAATGGCCGGGCCTGCCCGAGCCGCAGACCTACGCGCCGGCGCCGGCCTTTGACCCGGCGGCGGCCGCGCTCTGCCAGGATCCGGCGGCCCGGGCCGAGCCGGTGGCGGCGTTGTGCGCGGCGGCGCGCGCGGCCGGTCTGCAAGCCGGCGGCGCGGTGAGCGCGGCCCGCTATGAGCACGCCATTCTCAACTCGCGCGGCCTGTTCGCCTACGCGCCCAGCACCCAGGTGGACGTGACCTATGTGGTGGAGCAGGCCGACCCGGTGGCCTCCGCCTACGCCCACGCCACCGGCTGGCGGCTGGCCCAGATTGACTTGGCCGCCCTGCAGCAGGACGCCCTGCGCCGCGCCAGCGTGCGGCAGCCGCGCCGGCGCATTCCGCCGGGCGAGTATCCGGTGGTCCTGGAGCCGTACGCCGTGCTGACCCTGATCGAGGCGCTGGTGGAGGACGGCATGGGCGCTCTGGCAGTGCAGGAGGGGCGCAGCTGGATGAACCATCGCTTCGGCGAGCCATGCATGTCGCCGCTGATTACCATTGAGGATGACGCCTTTGACCCGGAAGGCTGGCCGCGGGCCTATGACAGCGAGGGCGTGGCCAAACGGCGGGTGCCGATTGTGCGGGCCGGCGTGCCGCTCTCGCCGGTCTATGACCGCTGGACGGCGGCGCGCGAGCCGGGGCGGGTTTCCACCGGGCACGCCCAGCCCTACGCGGATGAAGACTGGGACGGCCCGCTGCCGGAGAACCTGACACTGGCGCCGGGCGACCAGAGCGTGGCGGATCTGATCGGGTCGGTTAAACGCGGGCTGTACGTGCCGCGCTTCTGGTATGTGCGCCAGACGGCCGCTCACAGCGCGGCCGCCACCGGCACGACGCGCGACGGCGTGTGGTGGATTGAAAACGGCGAACTGGCTTATCCGGCCGCCGATCTGCGCTTTGATCAAGAGTTGGTGACAGCTCTGGGCGGGGTGCGCGGGGTGGGCCGCGACCGGCCGGCGCTCTCCGGTTTTTGCGGCGTGCACCGCCTGCCGGCCCTGGCCTTGGATAGTTTTCGCTTCATCGGCGAGGGCGCCGGCGAAGCGCCGTAGGCGCGTCCAACTCGGCCATCTGGCCGTTGACAGCGGGCGGGGACCTGCCCATACTCTACCCGGATTGGTTGCCCGCGCCGGCGGGCGGTGAGGAGACGTGTATGCCAGAACCGTTGCCGATTGACACGCCGGCCATGCTGGAATTTCTGCTCGACCTGCTGAAGGTCCCCAGCCCGACCGGCTTCACGGATCGGGCGGTGGCGCAGGTGGAAAAGGCGTTCGCGCGCTTTGGCCTGCCGGCCGCGCGCACGCGCAAGGGCGCGCTGACGTTCACCTGGGCCGGCCAGTCGGCCGACGCGCCCCGGGCGCTGACCGCGCACGTGGACACCCTGGGGGCCATGGTCAAGGAGATCCGCCCGAATGGCCGGCTGAAGCTGACCAAGATCGGCGGCTTCCACTGGAACACGGTGGAGGGCGAGGGCTGCACGGTCTTTGCGGCCGGCGGCCAGGAATGGCGCGGAGCGCTGCTGAGCACCAAGGCGTCCAGCCACATTTTTGGCGCGGAGACCGGCGACGTGAAGCGCGATGACGAGCACATGGAAGTGCGGCTGGACGCGCGCACGGTCTCGGCCGACCAGACCCGGGCGCTGGGCCTGGGCGTGGGCGATTTTGTGGCCTTTGACCCGCGCGTGGAACTGGGGCCGGCCGGCTTTCTGCGCTCCCGGCACCTCGACGACAAAGCGGCCGTGGCCTGCCTGTTCGGGGCCGTTCAGGCGCTGCAGGCGGCGGGGATCGCGCCGGCCCAGCGCACCACCCTGCACATCAGCAATTATGAGGAGGTGGGGCACGGCGCCGCCTCCGGCTTCCCGCCGGACCTGGCGGAGCTGGTGTCTTTGGATATGGCGGCCGTGGGGCCGGGGCAGGGCTCGGATGAGTTTAGCGCGTGCCTGTGCGTCAAAGACTCGGGCGGGCCGTACCACTTCGGGCTCACCCAGCGCCTGCGCCGTCTGGCGGAGGCCGCGCACATCCCGTACACGGTGGATATCTATCCCTACTATGGCTCGGATGGCGAAGCCTTCTGGCGGGCCGGCGGCGACGTGCAAGTGGCCTTGCTCGGCCCCGGCGTGGATGCTTCGCACAACTACGAGCGGACGCACCTCGACTCGCTGGTGCGGACCGCGCAACTGATCGCTGAATATGTGAGGCAGCCGGCATGATTCAGGTGACATTTTTGGAAGCGGATATTTGGTCGGTCGCGCCGCAGGGGCGCGTGGATACCGCCGGCGCGCGGTCTTTTGAAGAGGCGCTGCTGGGCTTGTTTGACGAGGGCCACACCCGCGTGGTGGTGGACTTCGGCGACGTGGTCTTTATCTCGTCGGCCGGCCTGCGGGTGCTGATGATCGGCCTGCGCCGCGCCACCCAGGTGGGCGGGGGCCTGCAGTTGGCGGCCGTCAACCCGACCGTGGCGCAAGCCTTCAGTTTGTCGGGTCTGGATAAGCTGTTTAAGCTGCATGCGGATGTCGCGGCGGCTGTCACGCAGCTCCGGGCCGTTTAGTGGACGGAACTCAGCCGGCGGCTGTCACGCAACTCCGGGCCGTTTAGTGGACGGAACTCAGCCGGCGGCTGTCACGCAACTCCGGGCCGGGTAATGGGCCGGACCCTGCGGCGGCCTGTGCTAAAATCCGCCCCACCTCTCAAGCAAGGAGATCACGCCATGGAAATCGCGGTGCGGGAACACAAACGCGTTAACGTCGTCCGGGTCACGGGGCGGGTGGATGCCAGCGTGGCGGCGCAATTTGAAGACGTGCTGCGGCAGCAAGTGGAAGGCGGCCACGCGCATCTGATCCTGGAGATGGATGGCACCGATTACATCAGCAGCGCCGGGGTGCGCGCGTTGATCTCGGCGCAGAAGGCGCTCAAAGCGCGCGGCGGCAGCGTCATCCTGGCGCAGCCCTCGGACCGCGTCAAGGAAGTGCTGGCCATCGCCGGCCTGGACGTGCTGTTTCACGCCTATCCGGATACCCAGACCGCCATCGGCTCGCTCTGACGCCGGCCGGCCGAGTATGATCGTGAGCCCAGCCCCCGCCTGACCGGCGGGGGCTTTGTTTATTGGGCCTCCCCGCCGGCCCGCATCTCCATTACAATCGCCGGCTATGACCACCGCCGAGCTAGACCCCACCCCCCTGTACCAACAATATCTGGAAATCAAGCGCCAGCACCCGGGCGAGATCCTGTTCTTTCGGCTGGGCGATTTCTACGAGACCTTTAACGAGGACGCGCAGCTGGTGGCGCGGGAATTGGAGATCGTCGAGACCTCGCGCCAGATGATCAAGGGCAAGGTCCGCATCCCGATGGCGGGCCTGCCGTTCCACGCGGTGGACAACTATGTGGCGCGGCTGATCGCCAAAGGCTACCACGTGGCGATCTGCGAGCAGACCGGCGCGGAGGCGATTAACGGGCTGTTCAAGCGCGAGGTGACTCGCGTCATGACGCCCGGCACCGTGGTGGAGCCGAACCTGCTGGACGCGGCGCGCAACAATTACCTGGCCGCGCTGGTGGTGGCGGACGGCCGGGCCGGCCTGGCGTATGCCGATATCACCACCGGCGAGTTCGCGGTGACCAGCCTGCCGGGTCCGGAGGTGTGGACGGCGGCGCGCCATGAGCTGATGCGCCTGCGGCCGGCCGAACTGCTGGTGCCGGAAGGGCTGGCGGTGCCGGAAGCTGTGACCGTGCCCTGCACGCCGCTGCCGGCCTGGAAGTTTGAAGCCGCGCGCGCGCGCCAGGGGGTGCAGGATCATTTTGGGGCCGTGACCCTGGCCGGCCTGGGCCTGGAGGGCCAGCCGCTGGCGGCCGCGGCCTGCGGCGCGATCCTGCAATATGTGCGCGAGACCCGGCCGGGCGCGCTGGCTTTGCTGACGCGCCTGACCGTGTACGCGCTCGATGACTTCATGACCCTGGACGCCGCCACGCGCCGCAACCTGGAGCTGACCGAAACGCTGCGCGGGGGGCAGGCCCGCGGCGCGCTGTTGGGCGTGCTGGACCGCACGGTGACGGCGATGGGGGCGCGGCTGCTGCGGCACTGGCTGCATCAGCCGCTGCTGGACGTGGCGCAGATCCAGGCGCGGCTGGACCGCGTGGCCGCCTTCCACGCGGACGGCGTGCGGCGCGCGGAGGTGCGCGCGGGCCTCAAGCCCCTGGCCGATGTGGAACGCATCACCAACCGCATTCTGGGCGGCACCGCCAACCCGCGTGACCTGGTGGCCCTGCGCGAGACGCTGGCGGCCTGGCCGGCGGTGAAGGAGAAATTGGAGGTGAGAGGTGAGAAGCTAGACGATTCTGCCTCCCGCCTCTCACCTCTCACCGCTCACTTCGATTTGTGCGCGGAGGTCCTCAGCCTGCTCCAAGCCGCCCTGGCCGATGAGCCGCCGGCCGTGCTCTCCCGGCCGGGCGTGATCCGGGCCGGCTACGCGGCGGAGTTGGACGGCGTGCTGGAAGCCTCGCGC
>JAGOBN010000339.1 GCA_017999235.1 Anaerolineales bacterium
AAAACGGGCCGGCGGGGAATATCCGCCGGCCCGTGTTCAACCGCTCACCGCGCTATTTTTGCACCAGCGGCAGGAAGCGCCCCACCAGCACGGCAAAAAACACACCGGCCAGCAGCAGGACGGTATACCACCGGCTGTCGTAGCGCAAATGCATGTAAAACATCGCCACCAACGACGCCTTCACGATCGCAAAAAGCACCAGGACCGGAACCTTAAGGCCGTCCATCTCGCTCGGCATAAAGGACACGAACAACTCAATGAGCGTGAACGCGGCCAGCCAGCCGAAGATGCGGATATACGTGGCCGGCGTCGGATGGGCGTGGGTTTCGGATGAGGATGGGGGATGAGAGGTAGGTTCCATGTAGCCGCCTCGCGTGAGCTAGAGCAGATAAATCAGCGTGAAGATAAAGATCCAGACCACGTCCACGAAGTGCCAGTACAGACCCCAGACTTCCACGCCCATGTGATCGGCTTGGGTAAAGCCGCCGCGCAGGCTGTTGACCACCAACACCAGCCCCCACAAGACACCGACGAAGACGTGCAGGCCGTGAAAACCGGTCAAGAAAAAGAAGGCCGAGCCAAATTGGCTGGAAGTGACCGTGAGCTCCTCGGCGAAGAGCTTGCTGTACTCAAAGGCCTGGATGCCGACAAACGCCGCGCCCAGCACCGCCGTCGCGCCCAGCCACTTGGCCAGCCCCAGACGGTCGCCGTGCTGAATGGACGAGAGGCCCAAGACCACGCACAAACTGCTCGTCAACAGCAGGAAGGTGTTGACGGACACGATCAGCAGCGACTCCAGCGAGTTCAAGGCGTGGTTCACGTTCGGGTCGCGCACCCACAGAAAGAGCGCGTGTGAGATCAGGCCGCCGAAGATCACGCACTCGGTGCCGATAAAGGCCCACATGGCGAACTTGGCGGCCTCAGGGCCGCCCAGCACTTCGGCGTGCTCCCGGCTCCGCGCGCGGATGTTGGAGGCCACCCAGCCGCCCACGGCCAACAGGAACACCGCCAGCCCGCCGACCATCAGCCCCTGACCCAGCGCGGCCGTCCGGCTGCTGATGGTCCACAAGATGAAGCCCAGCGGGATCAGGCCAAACCCCAGCCCCAGCAGCATGGGCCAGTAGGATGGCTTTGGCAGATGAATCTCATGCGAGGCGTGCTCGTCTACCGTGTGGGTCATGCATTGTCTCCGAAAAAGGGGGCGAACGCCGCAACTGTACCATATCGACATAGTGGCGTCAACGAAAACAACCCTAGATTGCCGCATTAGTACAGATAAGTCTTTCGTTATTGGGTCATAAGCGATTACCGAGTTTGACGGGTGGGTTTCTTTGGTTATAATTCGCTCCGCCTTAGTTCTGCCCTCACATTGTCCTAATTTCTGGCTTCGGCCTGCCCCTCATTGAGGAGGTCAAGTTGAAATCCGTGGTCTCGGCCCGTTGGTGGTTAACCATCATTTTGTTCACGCTGGTCACCGTAATCGCCGTCGGCGGTTTGTTGTGGGTGACGCTCGGCCAATCCAAGCCGAGCCTGGGCGCTTGTGACCCGGCGACCGGGCAAGGCTGCCCCTACGCCTTCAGCATGCCGTCCGTCTTGGCGCCCGGCTCCACCGAAGCCGCCAGCATCAACTTTCTGTTCAACATGATCCTGGTGCTGGCCGTCATCGTGTTTGTGGTGGTGGAAGGCGTGCTGATCTATACCGTCCTCAAGCACCGCAACCGCCCGCCGGAGATGGCCATCCAGATCCACGGCGACACCAAGCTGGAGGTGGCGTGGACGGCGGCGCCGGCCGTCATCCTGGTGGTGATCATGGGCTTCACCCTGCGCACCATGAGCGAGGTGCGCGGCGCGGCTCCGGGAGGGGCGCTGAAGGTGAAAGCCATCGGCCATCAATTCTGGTGGGAGTTCCGCTACCCGGACCAGGGCATCGTGACCGCCAGCGAGCTGGTCGTGCCGATCAACACCACCGTCGAGGTGGCGCTGGAATCCGTGGACGTGGAGCACGGCTTCTGGGCGCCGGAGCTGTTCGGCAAGACCGACGCCATCCCGGGCTATACCACCCGCGCGCGCTTCACGCCCACCCAGCTGGGCCGGCGCGAATACGGCGGCCAGTGCACGCAGTACTGCGGCACCCAGCACGCCCAGATGCGCTTCTCCGTCATTGTGCTCTCGCGCGCCGACTATGACGCCTGGGTGGCCCAGCACACCCAGCCGGCGGCGGCGGTGGAAACCCTGACCGGCGCCGCGGCGGCCGGCGCCCAGGCCTTTTACGACCCCCAAAACGCCTGCGTGGCCTGCCACGCCGTGGACGGCACGACCGCGGCCGGCCAGATCGGCCCCAACCTGACGCATGTGGGCAGCCGCGGCTATCTGGCCGGCGGCATCCTGGCCAACACACCTGAGAACCTATCCAAATGGCTGCACGATCCGCAGGGCGTCAAACCCGGCAACAAAATGGTCATCCGCAAGCTGGATGACGCGACCGTCACCGCCCTGATCGCTTATCTGACCAGCCTGAAGTAGGCAAAGGTAAAGACCGCTATGGCCACTCACGCGCAAGCGTTACCCAGCACCCAAAAATCCGCCCTGGCGACGGCCCTCGACTGGGCCACCACGGTCGACCACAAAAAAATCGGCGTCCTGTATATCGCCCTGAACTTCTTCTTCTTCATCCTGGCCGGGGTGATGGCGCTGGTGATCCGCACCCAGCTGGCCTGGTCCAACTTAAAGATCGTGGACCCGGACCGCTACAACGAGCTCTTCACCATGCACGGCACGACCATGATCTTCCTGGTGATCGTGCCGATCTGGGCCGGCTTCGCCAACTACTTCCTGCCGCTGATGATCGGCGCGCGCGATATGGCCTTCCCGCGCCTGAACGCGCTCTCCTTCTGGCTGCTGTTCTTCAGCGGCCTGGTGATGTACTCGTCGTACTTCTTCGGGGAGGTGCCGAACGGCGGCTGGACCGCCTACCCGCCGCTGACGGCCGACCGGACCTTCGCCCCCGGCGCCAACATTGACTTCTGGATCCTGGGTCTGCACCTGGGCGGCCTGTCGTCGATTTTCGGCGCCATCAACTTCATCGTCACCACCATGCGCCTGCGCGCGCCCGGCATGAAGCTGATGGAAGTGCCGATGTTCGTGTGGTCCATGCTGATCACGTCCTTCATGGTGGTGTTCGGCACGCCCATGCTCTCCGTGGCCATCTCCCTGCTGCTGGCGGACCGGCACTTCGGCACCAGCTTCTTCATCCCGGCCGGCGGCGGCGATCCGCTGCTGTGGCAGAACCTGTTCTGGTTTTACTCGCACCCGGCCGTGTACATCATGATTCTGCCGGCCATGGGCGCCGTCTCCGAGATCCTGCCGGTCTTCTCGCGCAAGCCGCTCTTCGGCTACAACTTCATCGCCTGGTCGTCGGTGGGCATCGCGGTGCTGGGCTTCAGCGTCTGGGCGCACCATATGTTCCAGGTGGGCTCCAGCCTGGCCGTCAACACCTTCTTCAGCCTGGCCACCATGGTCATCGCCGTCCCCACCGGCGTCAAGATCTTCAACTGGATCGCCACCATGTGGGGCGGCGCGCTCAAACTGGAGCCGCCCATGCTCTTTGCCATCGGCATGGTGACCATGTTCATCATCGGCGGCCTGAGCGGCGTGATGCTGGGCTCGGTGCCGATCAACTGGCAGGTGAACTCCACCTACTTCGTCGTCGCCCACCTGCACTACGTGCTGTTTGGCGGCTCGGTCTTCGGCATCTTCGCGGCCATGTATTACTGGCTGCCTAAGATGACGGGCTTCCGGCTGGGGCGCAGCCTGGGCAACTGGCACTTCTGGATCATGCTGCTGGGCTTCAACCTGACCTTCTTCCCGCAGCACATCGTGGGCCTGCTGGGCATGCCGCGCCGCATCTACTCCTACGCCGGCGGCCAGGGCTGGGAGACCTACAACCTGCTCTCCACCATCGGCGCCTTCCTGATCGCGCTTTCGGTGCTGGTCTTCATCATCAACTTCTTCGTCAGCGCCCGCCGCGCGGAGCCGACCGGCGAGAACCCGTGGGACGCCGCCACCCTGGAGTGGGCCACCACCTCGCCGCCGCCGGAATACAACTTCGCCCAGATCCCGACCGTGAGCGGACCCAACCCGCTGTGGGAGGCCAAGGGCGGTCCGAACGGAAATGGAAACGGCGCCGGCCGCCACTGACGCGCCCGCGCGCCGGGCCGGCTAAAACGGAGACGACCCGCGGGGCGGCCTGCCCGGCGGGTCGTCTCCATGATACGATGCGGCTCTATGACACGCTCTGAACTCCCCACCCCGTTCGCCGTCCGCTCTTTACGCTGGCTGGCCCTGGCCGCCGCCCTGGTGGTGTTCCTCTGGCTGGCCGTAGACGGCATCTCGCGCGCCGGCGGCTGGAGCGGGGGGTGCCTGGGCCACTGGCCGCTGTGCAATGGGCAGTGGCTGCAGCCCGTCAGCCGCGCCTTCGGCCTGGATTGGCTGGGCCGGGCCGCGGCCGCGCTAACGTTCCCGCTGGTGCTGGCGGTGGCGGCCGCGGCCTGGCAGGGCTACCGGCGCGTGCGCTGGGTGGTGTGGCCGGCCTTGCTGGCGGCGGCCCTGCTCCTGCTGCAATTCCTGCTGGGCGCGCTGACGCCCACGGTCGGCCTGAGCGTCCTGCACTTCGCCAGCGGCCTGATCATGCTGGGCCTGCTGGGGGTCACCAGCGTGGTGGCGTTTCAAGTTCAGCGCGATCCGCGCCTGGGCGATTCCCTGATCCACTTTGACGCGGTCAGCCGGCAGGCGGCCGCGGCCCTGCTGGCGGTGTTCGCCGTGCAGGTGGCCGGCGAGTGGGTGGCGGCCAGCGGCGCGCGCTCGGCCTGCCCCAGCTGGCCGCTATGCGAGGCCGCGGCCGTGCTGCCGGCCACGCCCCTGGCGCTGCTGGCGGCCAGCCACCGGCTCCTGGCGCTGATCGCGGGCGTCCTGCTGCTGGGCAGCGTGCTCCGGGCCTGGCAGCTGCGCGGCGACCACACCCCGGTGGTGGTCAGCGCCACCCTGACGCTGGCCTTCTTCGGCGGCCAGGTGCTGATTGGCGCCGCCAATGTATTGAACGCCTTCCCGCTGCATTTTGGCGCCCTGCACGTGGTGACCGGTGCAGCGGTGTGGGTGAGCGCGGTGGTCTTCGCGGTGCTGGCCCTGCAATACGTCCGCCTGGCGCCGCTGCGGTTCACGGCGCCGGCCCGGGCGCGCCCCAAACTGCGCGCGGTGCTGGCC
>JAGOBN010000340.1 GCA_017999235.1 Anaerolineales bacterium
GTGCTGGATGCTGAGGCCGCGGGCGAGCCCGTGCAGGTGCTGATTGAAGCCAGCGCCACCTGGGAACACATCGACTTCCAACTGTTCCTGCCGTAATCTGGCGGGGACTTAGGCTCGGATAGCCGGGCGCGGCCGCACGTTGCCGCGCCCGGCTATCCGCCGCTATCTAAACCGTCGGACCGGCGGCTTGGATAGGTGTGATCGCCAGCGCAGGCGCAAACCCAAGTTGGACTTTGCGCCTGCGCTGTTCTCTAAAGGCCGGCCGCCGCCCCGCCTCCCGCTTTGAGGCCAGCCCCGCCCGATGACCGCGGGGCTGGCCTGAGGGCGCGCGAGCGTACGCGAGGCTGACCGCCCAATTCGCTGGTTGACCGGCAACGTGTGAGGTGCGCATGTTTAACTACATTATCCGCCGCATCTTTCAGATGATCATCGTGCTGTTCTTGTCTTCGGTCGCCTCGTACGCGCTGTTGAACATGGCGCCGGGCGGGCCGTTGACGTTTCTGACCTCGGTGCAGCGGCGGCTCAACCAGGAAGACATTGCCCGGATCCGGGCGTACTTTGAGCTGGATCTCTTCCTGCCGTACCGCTTCTCGCGCTGGCTGGTGGGCGAGCCGCGCGGCCCGCTGACCATCGCCGGCCAGACGTTTTTGGCGGATATGGTCGTCGGCTGCCGCCAGCCCCTGCTCGTTCAGGTGCGCTACTCGGACGGCCGCACCGAGACGCAGACCGCCGGCTGCCGGCCCGGCCAGGATGTGACCCTGACGGATTTGGTGGGCCGGCCGCGCACCAGCCGCGGGGTGCTGTTTGGCGATTTCGGTTTATCCTGGCAGGTGACGCGTGACCGGCCGGTATCAACGCTGGTGCTCTCCCGCCTGCCGCGCACCCTGCAGTTGATGCTGCTCTCCACCTTCATCGCCATTCTGATCGGCGTGCCGCTGGGGGTCTTCTCGGCGGTTCGCCAGTACTCGGCCTTTGACTACACCGTCACCTCGCTGGCCTTCTTCGGCTCCTCCATGCCCACCTTCTTCTTCGGGCTGCTGATGATCTTGGTGCTGAGTATCACGTTCAAACAATGGGGCTGGTTCTATCTGCCGCCTGGCAACGCCCTGGCGGTCAAGGACTATGTGATCCCGCTGCTGGGCAAAATTGAGGCCGGCTCGTTCGCGGACGCGCTCCTGCACCTGATCATGCCGGTCTCGGTGCTGGTCCTCTTCAATGTGGCGGCCTGGAGCCGGTTTGTCCGCACCTCCATGCTGGAAGTGCTGCGCCAGGACTACGTCCGCACCGCCCGAGCCAAGGGTCTGCTGGAACGCGTGGTGATTGCCAAACACGCCCTGCGGAACGCCCTGATTCCGTTCATCACCATTGTGGTGTTCTCGATCCCGGGGGCCTTTGGCGGCGCCATCATCACCGAGACGGTCTTCAACTGGCCGGGGATGGGGCGCCTGTACTTCGACGCCTTGGGCCGCACCGACTATCCGGTGGCCATGGCGCTGCTGTTAATCACGGCCTTTTTGACCGTGGTGGCCACCCTGATCTCGGATATCCTGTACACCGTGGTTGATCCGCGCATCCGGCTCAGCTAGGCCGGCGGTTCTGGAGGACTGACCCATGACAAGCACCACTGCCACCCCGCCGATCCTGGATTTGGCCCTGGCCGAGGCGATGCCGGAAGAGATCCCGCAGCTGCAGCTGATCACCCGCCGGTTCCTGCGCCACAAGCTGGCCGTGTTCTCGTTGATGATCTTGACGCTGATCATCGTGCTGGCCGTCATTGCGCCGCTGATCGCGCCGTTCAGCCCCACCGAGATTGTGGTGGGGAGTGATTTCCTGTCGCCGGGGACGCGGGCCGCGGACGGCATCCGCACGCACTGGCTGGGGACGGATCAGATCGGCCGGGATTACCTCTCCCGCCTGCTGTACGCCGCGCGCATCTCGCTTACGGTGGCCGTCACCGCCCAGCTGTGCGCGGTGACCATTGGCGCCGTGGTCGGCGCGATCTCGGGCTATATGGGCGGGCTGGTAGACGCGCTGGTCATGCGCTTGGTGGAATTCCTGCTCACCATCCCGCAGCTGCCGCTCCTGCTCATCATCTCTTCGCTCGTCATTCAGAACCAGGACGCCATCCCCGTGCCGGAAGTCTTGAAGAGTTTCGTGGGCTGGCTGTTGATCATTTCGCCGCGCGACGCCACCCAGGTCATTTTGGTCATCGCCATTCTGGTGGCCTTCGGCTGGCTGGGGGATTCACGCCTGATGCGCGGGGTGGTGCTGTCGGTCAAGGAGCAGACCTTCACGGAAGCGGCCCGCGCGCTGGGCTCGTCCGATATCCGCATCATCTTGACACACATGATCCCCAACGCCCTGGCGCCCATGATTGTCAGCGCCAGCCTGGGGCTGTCCGGCTTTATTATTTACGAAGCGGCGCTGAGCTTCTTGGGCCTGGGCATCCAGGACCCGACGCCCACCTGGGGCAACATGCTGTCCGCCGCGCAAAGCCAGATGTTCCAGCACCCCTGGCTGCCGCTGGTCTCCGGGGTGCCGATCTTCCTGTGTTCATTGACGTTCAACTTCGTCGGCGATGGGCTGCGGGACGCGCTCGACCCGCGCCTGAAGCTGTAGGATAATCAGGGTCTTATTCGCCCATTTGAGGGACTCCATGGCAGACGATAAGAGCAAAGTCAAAGCCAACGGCACGTCGCCGAATATTCTTGAGGTCAAGAATCTCAAGACCTACTTCTACACCGAAGACGGCGTGGTCAAGGCCGTGGACGGCGTGGATTTCAGCGTCCGCCGCGGCGAGGTGCTGGGCATCGTGGGTGAATCGGGGTGCGGCAAGAGCGTGACCTCGCTCTCGATCATGCGCCTGATCGGCATTCCGGGCAAAATGATCGATGGCTCGATTACGTTCGACGGTCAGGATCTGATGGCCCTGCCGGAGAACGAGATGGTGCATGTCCGGGGCAACCGGATTGCCATGATCTTCCAACAGCCGCAGTCGGCGCTGAACCCGGTCTTCCGGGTGGGCGATCAGATCGCCGAGGTGCTGGATATCCACCGGTCCCTGGGCAAAGAGGCCGGCTGGCAGCGCGCCGTGGAACTGCTCAAAATGGTGGGCATCCCGGACGCCGAGCGCCGCGCCCAGGCCTTCCCGCATGAGCTCTCGGGCGGCATGGCCCAGCGCGTGATGATTGCCATGGCGCTGGCCTGCGTGCCGGAACTGCTGATCGCCGACGAGCCGACGACGGCTCTGGACGTGACCATCCAAGCCCAGATTTTGGACCTGATCCGCGATCTGCGGACCAAGTTTGAGGCCTCCATCGTCCTGATCACGCACGACCTGGGCGTGGTGGCGGAGATGTGCGAGCGCGTGGCCGTCATGTACGCCGGCCAGATTGTGGAGCAGACGGACGTCCAGACCTTGTTCGCGGACCCCAAACACCCGTACACCATGGGCCTGATCGGCTCGATCCCGGTGCTGGGCGTAATCAAGGACAAGCTGGATACCATCCCTGGCTCGGTGCCGAACCTGATCAACCTGCCAGGGGGCTGCCGCTTCGCGCCGCGCTGCCGCTTCCGCCTGGAGCATAACCTGACGATCTGCAAAGACAAGAACCCGGAGCTGCAATTGGCCGGCCAGGATCACCTGGTGCGCTGCTGGCTCTACCACAACACTGACGGGCATACGGCGCCGCTGGCCGCGCCGAGCGGAGGGCAACGCTGATGAGCCGCAACCCAGCCATGGATTGGAAAGTGGACAGCGCCGGCGCCGCCAACGGCCAGGCCAAGCCGGATCTGGTCGAGATCAAGAACCTGGTGAAGTACTTCCCCGTGCGCGGCGGCTTGCTGCAGCGCGTGGTGGCCTGGGTGCAGGCCGTGGACAATGTCTCCTTCTCCATCAAAGAGGGCGAGACGCTGGGCATGGTGGGTGAATCCGGCTGCGGCAAAACCACTGTCGGCCGGACGCTGCTGCGCCTCCTGCCGGCCACCGGCGGGCAGGTGCTGTTTGACGGCCAGGATGTCTTCAAGGCCAAGGCCCGCGAGCTGAAGGCCCTGCGCCGCAACATGCAGATCATCTTCCAGGACCCGTATTCATCCCTGGACCCGCGCATGCCGGTGGGGGAAAGCATCGCGGAGGGGCTGCTGGTCCACGGCATGACCGACCGCAAGGAACGCTTTGAGATTGTCATCAACACCCTGCGCAAGGTCGGCCTGCAGGACTACCACGCCCGCCGCTATCCGCACGAGTTCTCGGGCGGCCAGCGCCAGCGCATCGGCATCGCCCGCGCCCTGGCCCTGCGCCCCAAGTTCATCGTCTGCGATGAGCCGGTCTCGGCCCTGGACGTCTCCATCCAGGCCCAGGTGCTCAATATCCTCAAGGAATTGCAGGGTGAATTCGGCCTGACCTACTTGTTCATCGCCCACAATCTGAGCGTGGTGGAGCACATCTCCGACCGCGTCGCCGTGATGTATCTGGGCAAGATGGTGGAACTGGCCGACCGCGACGAGCTGTACCGCAACCCGCTGCACCCCTATACCCAAGCGCTGCTCTCGGCCATCCCCGTCCCCGATCCCAATTTGAAGCGCGAACGCATCATCCTGAAGGGCGATGTGCCCAGCCCGCTGCGGCCGCCCACCGGCTGCCGCTTCCATCCGCGCTGCCCGGTGGCCATGGAACACTGCTCCCAGCAGGAGCCGGAATTCAAAGAGGCCAGCCCCGGCCACTTCGTGGCCTGCTGGCGAGTGGAATAGCCGGCGCCGTTTACCGGCCAACGAGGCGAAACCAAGGGCGGAGGCGACTCCGCCCTTTTATATTGCGGGCCGGCGGGTCAAAGGCCGGCGCCCCCTGTGCTAAAATCGCGCCTAACGCGAGGAACACCGCCATGTCTGCCAAACGCATCTTGCTTGTGGATGATCAGCGCTCGGTCACCACTCTGTTGCGCTCCGCCCTGGAGACCTTGGGGCGGGAGTACATCGTCATCGAGGTGCCGTCCGGCGAGGAGGCCCTGCTGGAGATCGGGCGGGGCGGGGCGGACCTGGTGGTCCTGGATGTGCGCCTGCCCGGCATCACGGGCCTGGAAGTGGCGCGCCGCGCTCGGCGGCTCAACCCCAAAACCCCCCTTATCTTGATCAGCGGCGCCGTCACGGCCCAGATGGAACAAGAGGCGCTCAACCTGGGCGTGCTGGCCTTCCTCAAAAAGCCGATCAGCGTCAATACCTTTTTGCCCCTGGCCCAGCGCGCGCTGGGGGAACGGC
>JAGOBN010000341.1 GCA_017999235.1 Anaerolineales bacterium
TGGACCCAGGCGGAGGCGGCCGCCCTGGATGCCGCGCTGGGCGATGAAAACGCCGGCTACGTCTATGCCCGCTACGGCGGCCCCACCCAGGAGGCGCTGGAAGCGGCGGTGACGGCGCTGGAGCAGGGGGCCGGCGCCGCCGTTTACGGCTCCGGCATGGCGGCCCTGCACGCGGCCCTGCTGGGGGCCGGCGCGGGGCCGGGCGCGGTGGTGGTGGCGGCCAGCGAGCTGTATGGCGCCACGACCAGCCTGCTCAATTTTCTGGCCGCCAACAGCGGCGTGGTGGTGCGGCGCGTGGACGTGCGCGATCTGGCCGCCACGGCCGCGGCCCTGCCCGGCGCGGCGGTCCTGCTCTTTGAAGTCATCTCCAACCCGCTCTGCCGCGTGGCCGACGCGCCGGCGCTGATCCAGTTGGCGCGCGCGGCCGGCGCGCGCGTGGTGGTGGACTCAACCTTTACCTCGCCCTATCTCCTGCAGCCGCTGACCCTGGGCGCGGACTTCGTCGTCCACTCGCTCACCAAATACTTGGGCGGCCACGGGGATGTGCTGGGCGGGGTTGTGGCCGCCGCTGCCGCCGTGGACGCGGCGGCTTTGCGCGCGGCCCGCAAAGTGCTGGGCGCCAACCTCTCGCCCTTTGACGCGTATCTCACCTTGCGCGGTTTGCGGACGCTGGCGCTGCGGGTGCGCGAGCAGAACGCCAACGCCCAGACTCTGGCGGCGTGGCTGGCGCGGGAGCCGCGCGTGGGGCGGGTCTTCTACTCCGGCTTGCCGGCCGACCCTGACCATGCGCTGGCCGGCCGGGTTTTGCGCGCCGGCTGCTTTGGCGGCGTGCTGGCCTTTGAACTGCGCGGCGGCCGGCCGGCGGTCTTTGGCTTTCTGGAGCGCCTGCGCCTGATCCTGCCGGCCACCACGTTGGGCGATGTCACCTCGTTGGTGCTTTATCCGGCCAGCGCCTCGCACCGCGCCCTGACCCCGGAACAACGGGCGGCGCTGGGGATCAGCGACGGCTGCCTCCGGGTGTCGGCGGGCATCGAAGCCGCCGCCGACCTGATCGCCGACCTGGATCAGGCGTTGGGCTGACCGGCATGCCCCGCCGCTTCTATCTCCTCGTGGTCGCCGCAACGCTGGCCGGCGCCTGGCTGCGCGTGTGGCAGCTCACCGCGGTGCCGCCCGGCCTGCACTATGACCTGGCCGCCACGGCGCTGCTCGGCAATGACGTTGCCTTCAATGGCTACCGGCCGCTTTTTATCACCGCCTACACGGGCCACGAGGTTTTGTTTTATTACTGGCTGGCGGCCTGGTTCAACCTGATCGGCTCGTCGATCTTCTCCCTGCGTCTGGCGGCGGCGCTCATCGGCGTCTTGACCATCCCGGCCGCGTTCTTCGCCATCCGCGAGGTTTTGCACACGGAGCCCGAGGCCTGGCAGACCGCGGCCCTGGCCGCCGGCCTCTTGGCGAGCGCGTTTTTTCACGTCACGTTCTCGCGCTTCGGCTTCCGCGTCATCACCGAACCCCTGGTGCAGTCCCTGGCGCTGGGCTTTTTGCTGCGCGGCTGGCGGCGTTGGTCGGCCGGCGCCTCAGCGCCGGCGCCCCTGAAGGCGTGGCCCTTGAGCCGTGGGCGGCTCGATCTCCTCCTGGCCGGCGCCTTCACCGGCCTGGCCGCGTACACCTACCTCTCCGCGCGTCTGTTTCCGTTCCCGCTGGCCGTTTTCTGGCTGGGGCTGCTGATCGGCGCCGTTCGCCGGCCGCGCCTCACCCGATCGCCCAATCTGGTTGTATTCTTCCAGGCTTTCGTCCTTTTCGTTCTCGCCGCCCTGGTCGTCTTCGCCCCCCTTGGTCTGTACTTTCTCCAGCACCCGGCCGATTTTCTCAACCGCGCCGGCCAGGTGCTGCCGCGCCCCGGCGATGACGCCTTGCTCTGGCAAGGGGTGCGGCGGGCGGCCGAGATGGTGTTTATCAACGGCGAACCCTATGACCGCTTCAACCTGCCGGGCCTGCCCTTGTTTGGTTTCCCGCTCGGCGGGTTCTTTGTCCTTGGCCTGCTGCTCACCTTGCGGAATGTCATCCGCCCGCGCCGGGGCGCGCTCGCGGCCGCGGACTGGCTCCTGCTGGCCTGGCTGCCGTTCATGCTGCTGCCCACCGCGCTCTCGGTCCACGATGTTTTTCCTTCCAATGTGCGCGCCTTCGGCCTGACCCCGCTGGTCTTTGTCTTCCCGGCCCGCGGTCTGCTGGCCGCTTACCGCTGGCTGCAGCGCCAGTCGCCCGGCCCCTTGCTGCCCACCGCCTACCCGGTGACGGTCCTGAGCCTGGTGATTCTGGTCGCCGGGGCCGGCGTGACGTATCGCGATTACTTCCTCACCTGGGCCACCTTGAGTTCCCAGCGCCTCAACAACGACGCCGATATCACCGAGATCGCGGCGTACTTGAACACGCAGACGCTGGCGGAGACGACGCCGTACGTTACCGCCATTCACTATCGGCACCCGACCCTGGCCTACCTGGCCCGCGATTATGAAGCTATTCAATGGCTCACGGGCGGCCGGTCGCTGGCCGTCCCGGCTGACCGGGCCGCGCTGTATCTGGAGGCGGCCTCCGCGCCCCTGCCGGCCGAATGGACGGCGGGCTGGGACGCGTATCTGGTGGGGCAGCAGCTCGGCGCGGACAACCACCCGGAGTACCGCGCCTTTCGGTTCGCGGCCGGCGCGCCGCCCCCGCTGCCGGAGTTCGCGCCGCTGGCCGAGAATTTCGGCCACGCCATCTTCCTCACCGGCGCGCGCCTGACGCCGGCGCGGGAGCTGGTTACCGTGGACCTGCGCTGGCGGGTGGAGAACCCGGTGGCGACCGCGGATTTTCTGCCGTATGCGCGGCTGTATGACGCGGCCGGCCGCGTCTGGGTGCAGAGCGTGGATTACACCTATCCCTCCGCGCAGTGGGCGGCTGGCGATACGGTGCTCACGCGCCTCACGCTGCGCCTGCCGGCGGGTTTGCCGGCCGGCGCTTACACCGTGAAAGCCGGCTTGTTTTCGGAGGGCGCCGGCGTCAGCCTGCCGCGCCTGGATGAAAATGGGAACTTTGGCGGTGAACGCGCCGAGGCGGGAACCGTGACTCTGGCCGGCGGGCCGCCGGCCACGGCCGCCGACTTCCGCGCCGCCAATCCCATGACGCCGCCGGAGCAAGCGCCGGCCGGCGCGCTGGCGTTGCTGGGCTATCACTTGAGCGCGGCCAGCGTACAGCCTAACCAGCGCCTGGAGGTGACGTTATTCTGGCAGGCCGCCCAGCCGGTGACCAGGCCGGTGGAAATCCGGCTGGGGGAGACCGGGCTGACCGCTGTGCCGATCACCGTGTCGGACGTGTTGATCACGCGCCTCACCCTGCGGGTCCCGCTGGACCAGCCGGCCGGCCCGGCGCCTTTGCAGGTAGTGATCCCCGGCCAGGGCGTGGCGCGCCTGCAGGCGGTGACGGTTGCGCCCCTGGACCGAGCGTACACCGCGCCGGTCTCGACCACGGCGGTAGGTGCGGCCTTTGGAGAGGGCCGGCTCCTCTTGGCCGGCTACACGCTGGCGCCGGGCGCGCCCACCACGCTGCGGCTGGTATGGCAGGCCGGCGCCCGCCAACTGGACCAGGATTACACCGTCTTCGTGCATGTCCGGGCGGAGGACGGCCAGATGGCGGCGCAAGCGGACCAAACGCCGCGCGCCGGCGCGTACCCCACCTCCTGGTGGGCGCCTGGCGAATTTGTGGCCGAGGATTACACGTTTGATCTGCCGCCGGGCCGTTACACGCTCTCCCTCGGGGTCTATGACGTCGAGACAGGCCAGCGCTTGAGCGTCTCCCCCGCCGCCGATGCCGTGGATTTGGGGACTTTCATCATCCCATAATGCCCCCTTGTGAAGCGCCCCAGGCGCGGCTACAATCCTTTGTATGCCATCTCCATCCGCTTTGGCGAATTTCTCGCCGCCCATCCTCAAGCTGCCTGAGCTGAGCGCCGGCCCGTATGTGGCTGAGGCGCGCCGGCGCTTGGAGCGGCTGGCGGCGGTGGATTTCACGGCGCCGTTGAGCCGGCGCCGCGCGCTCTTTTCGGCCCGCTGGGCGGAGGCGCGGCGGTGGCGGTTGGCCGAAGCCTGGAAGCGCACCCAGGCTGACGTGCAGGCGTTTGAGCGGCAGCTCCGCGAACAGGCGGCGGCCGTGGGGCGTTATCGGCCCAGCGCGCCGCGCTCCCTGGAGTTGTTCCGGGCCGCCTTGCTCACCCAGTACTGCGCCCATATCCTGCGCTATCAGGCCGCGATCGGCCAACGGCCGGGCGCGCCGGCCCGCACGGTGCCGGTGGAGTGGATGCAGATGGCGGCCGCGGCCGCGGTCTTGTCCGTGCTCCAGACCGCGCTCATGCTCTGGGTGCTTCATCAGCCGGCCCGGCGCCGCGCCCGCGCCGTCCGGCGCCACCGACGGGCCATCCCGTTGATGCAAGCGTCGTATTTGGCGGTGGCGCCCCGCGCCCTGTCCTTGCCGCTGCGCTTATAGAGCCTCGTTTGTCCCCCCGCCGCTAACGTCTGCCGTCGCTTTCATCTCTCGCGGCGTCCCCCAGGGGCCGCGGCGAGGCTGGCACACTGGCCGTTCCCCGGCCAGCGAGGATTTTCCCATGACTTCCCCGACGACTGTCGCCCAGGGCAAGGCCGGCCGGCCGCTCTGGACTAAGATCGTGGCGCAGTATCAGACTCCGGATACCCGCGCCGCCCTGTGGCAGGTAGCGACCTCCATTGGGCTGTTCCTGCTGTTTCAGGCTTTGGGCGCCTTCAGCGCCCGCTACTCAGTGTGGCTGACGTTGGCCTGCGCCGTGTTGGCTGCCGGCTTCATGATGCGCACCTTCATCGTGCTGCATGACTGCGGCCACGGCTCGTTCTTCAAAAACCAGAAATGGAATGACGCTTTTGGGGTGATCTGCGGCGTGCTGACCTATACGCCCTACTTCCACTGGCGCCACAGCCACGCCATCCACCACGCCACCTCCGGCGATCTGGACCGGCGCGGCATTGGCGATGTGCCGACGCTGACCGTGCGCGAGTACAACGCCCTGCCGTGGCACCGCCGGCTGGGATACCGGGTCTACCGCCACCCGATCGTGCTGTTCATCATCGGCGCGCCGCTGCTGTTCCTGGTGCTGCACCGCTTTGACTATGGCGACTTCCCGGCCCGCGAGCGCGCCAGCGTCCATTGGACCACCTTGGCCATCGCCGGCCTGACGGCGGCCATGAT
>JAGOBN010000011.1 GCA_017999235.1 Anaerolineales bacterium
CGGCACGGCCGCGTCCGGCAGATTCAAATTAAGGCGGCTGCCCGTGATCCGGAAATCGGAAGCCGCAATGGGATGGGGCTGCGCGTCGGCGTGCGCGCTGGTGACGCGCAGGCGCACCAGCAGGTACTCCTGGCCGTCCGGGGGCGGGTCATTAAACTGATTGGCCTCCCGCAGCCGCCGCCAGGCGTGCTCGCCGCGGTCCAGTTCCAAAACTTCCACTGTCCAGTCGGGCAGTTCCGCCGGCGCGCCGAAAGGGTACGGCTCGGCGCGGCTCAGGCCGAGGTGCGGGCTGACGGCGGGCAAGGTGGGGGGCGGCGGATCGGTGGGGACCCGGCCGGCGGCGGTGGCGGTGGCGGCCGGCCCGTTCTCCGGCAGCACCGTCTGGCAGGCCAGCGCGGCCAGCGCCAGCGCGCCGACGACCACCAGGCAGGGAAGCGCGGGCTTATTCATCGAACAGGAACGTGGCTTCGCCATAGAAGCGCACCTCGCGCTGGGCAAACTTGGTTTTCAGCCAGCCTTGCAGGCGCGCGTTCTTGGCCTCCAGCGCGTCATCGGAACGCAGATCAGCCAGCGGGTAATTGACCCGCAGGACGCGCCCCTGGATCAGATGCCGGGTGAGGCCCGGCGGCAGCAGTTCGCCGTCGCGCGCCAGGGCCAGCACTTCGGCCGGCTCGTAATTGGGGAAGATCACCAGCGCCGTCAGGTCGGGATACAGGCCCGCGACCTCCGCCAGGTCCACGGCAATGGTGCGCTGGAGGCCGCCCTGGGTGATATAGGTATCCACCATGGCATTCAACAGCCGGTTTTGGGTGTGCAGGCTGTGGATCGGGGCGCGGGCGGCCAGCACCCGCCCGTCGGCCAGGATGGCGTAGGCAATCAGGTCGCGGCGCGCCAGGTCGGCGCGCGCGCTGAGCGTATCCGTGACGCGCACCTCCAGCCCCGGCACGCTGTACAGCCCGCGCTGGAAGGCTTCCAGGTCAATGCCCGTCACGGCGTGATGCCAGGTGCTGAGCGTCACTTGCGGCGGCGTGTAGCCCACCACCTGCACCAGCACATAGTGGTAGCCGAGCTGTTCCAGGGCCGTGCAGCGGTTGGCGCCGTCGATCACCACAAAGCGGGTGGCGCCGGCGGCGCCGGTTTCCAGCGGCACCACCAGCGGCGGATTCTTGAGCAGCCCTTCGATTTGCAGGCGCTGGACCAGGGGAGCGGTGCGCTGGTCATCGTTGTATTCGTGTTCGATGACGGCGTCCAGCGGCACGATCCGCAGATCTGGGGAATCCGGGAGAGGAGGAGTGTTCATGGTCTGGGCTCTTGGATGAGTGGGCGGCCGGGCAATCCAGAAGCTGGGTCAAACTGGCGCCGGGCGGCCCAGCGGCTCGGGCGGGCCTTGGCGGTTTGGCCGGCTGTCAACTCCATTCAGTGGCCGTGGGCCGCCGGGTGAGAGCGGCTTGTGACGCCCGTGAGACTCTCGGCGACTACACTGTTGGCTGTCGAGTTGGTGGATTCCGCCTGGCCCACAACCGGCCTGGGGGCGGCGGCCGCCGCCCGCCCAACCCGCGCCAAGCGACGGCAAGCGTACCACAAAAAATGGGCCGCCGCGCTTGTTTGGCCGTCGAGGCTCTGCTATAGTGCCGGCCGGCGAAAGCGCCGGCCGGCGAATGGAACAAAACTTGCTCAAGTAACGTCGCCAGTACCATCCGGCAACCATCCGAAGGAGTTGTGGAATGCGTAAAGTGACCATGCTGTTTTTGGCCCTGGCGGTCGCGTTTGGCAATGTCCAAACCGCTCTGGCCGACACCATCTACGTCGTCCAGCCGGGGGATTGGCTGGCGAAGATCGCCGTGCGGTTTGGGGTCAGCCCGCAAGCCATCCTGGCGGCCAACAATATCGCCAACCCGAACCTGATTTTTGTGGGGCAGCAGTTGGTGATCCCCAGCGCGGGCGGCGGCAGCAGCCCAGCCCCGGCGGCCACGCCCGCGCCGACCACCGCGCCGGCCGCGAGCGGGGGCGTGTACGTGGTGCAGTCCGGGGATTGGCTCTCGCGGCTGGCCACGCGCTTTGGGGTGTCGTTGGGGGCGCTGATGGCGGCCAACAACATCACCAATCCGAGCCTGATCTTTGTGGGCCAGCGCCTGGTAATCCCGGGCCAGGGCGCGCCCGCGCCGGCCGCGACGCCGGCCCCGGCGGTCACGCCCGCGCCGACCACCGCGCCGGCCGCGAGCGGGGGCGTGTATGTGGTGCAGTCCGGGGATTGGCTCTCGCGGATTGCCGCGCGTTTTGGGGTGACGCTGGGGGCGTTGATGACGGCCAATAACATCACCAATCCGAGCCTGATCTTTGTGGGCCAGCGGCTGGTGATCCCGGGCCAGGGCGCGCCCGCGCCGGCCGCCACGCCGGCCCCGGCGGCCACGCCCGCGCCGACCAGCGCGCCGGTGGTCCCGGCCCCGTCCGGCTCGGGCGGCTTTGAGCTGGGCGGCCACGTGGATAACTTCGCCTTCCCGGACAAGATGATCTACGCCGGCATGACGTGGGTGAAGCGCCAAGTGCGCTGGTCGCCGGGGCTGTCGGCGGACACCGCCGCCGGCACCATCAACGACGCGCACGCCAAGGGCTTCAAGATCCTGCTGGGCGTGCTGGGCAGCCCCGGCGACATCTCCGGCGGCGCCAACTACGACTCGTACGCGGCCTTTGTGGGCGAGCTGGCGCGCCTGGGCGCCGACGGCATCGAAGTCTGGAATGAGATGAACATCGACCGGGAGTGGCCGGCCGGCCAGATCAACCCGGCCGCCTACACCGATCTCCTGCGCCGCGCCTACCAGGCCATCAAGGCCAAGAACAGCAACACGCTGGTGATCTCGGGCGCGCTGGCCCCCACGGGCGCGGAAGGCGCTTTTGGCCTGGACCACGTCTGGAACGATGACCGCTACGTGCGCGGCATGGCCGCCGCCGGCGCCGCCAACTACATGGACTGCCTGGGCCTGCACTACAACGAGGGCATCGTCAGCCCCGTGCAGACCTCGGGCGATCCGCGCAACCCGTCCGACTTCTACTCGCGCTACTACCAGACGATGGTGAGCACGTACTACAACGCCTTTGGCGGGGCGCGCAAGCTGTGCTTTACCGAACTGGGTTACCTTTCGCCGGAGGGCTTTGGCCCGCTGCCGGGCGCCTTTAGCTGGGCCGGCAACGTGACGGTGGCCCAGCAGGCGCAGTGGCTGGGCGAGGCCGCCAACCTGGCCAAGAACAGCGGCGTGGTGCGGCTGATGATCGTCTGGAACGTGGACTTCCGCCGCTACGATGACGACCCGATGGGCGGCTACTCGATCGTCCGGCCGGATGGCGTCTGCCGGGCCTGTGATGAATTGCGGAAAGTGACGGGCGGGCGCTAGACCGCGCGCCGCGAACGCTAATCGGCCGACCGGGCGCCAGCCGCTGGCGTCCGGTCCTGTTTAACGCACCTCCGCGCTGAGGCTTCGGGCCATCTCCGGGGCGGAGACGCCGGCGGCGCGTAGTTGCGGCAGCCGGCCGGCCGCGTGCAGGCGTCGGCCAAGCCGAACCCCAGCCGGCACCACCGGCTCCCACCAGGTTGTAATCCAGCCGGTCATGTCGCGGCGGCTGGTTTCCAGGATGTGAGCCAGGAGCAAGCCCACGCTGAGCGTCTCCAGCTCAGGCTGTTCAGGCGGAAAGACGCGGATGGGTTTGCGGCTCAAATACGGGGTGGCGCCCAGCAGATTGACACTCCCGGCGTAGGGATCACGCGCGGCGTAGCGCAACGTTCGCACACCGGACATGTAAAAGGCGCCCAGGCACAGCGGACACGGCTCCATGGTGGAGTAGAGCGTGTAGGCGGGCTCGTCCCGGCCGTTATAAGGCGGCAGAACGAGCAGAGCGTTTAATTCGGCGTGCGCCAATGGGTTGCGCCGCGTGGGTGCCGCGGCGTCATCGTCCTCAATGTGGTTGCGGCCGTACGCCAGCACCTGGCCGGCCGCATCCGTGACCACGGCCCCGATCGGTATCGAGCCCGCGCCATAGGCGGCCCAAGCCTCGGCCAGCGCCGCCTGCCAGGGCGCCGCCAGCGTCTCCCACATCAGGCGGCGGCGGGCGGGGCCGGTGTCTCCGGCTGCAGATACACCACGCCCAGCGGCGGCACGGTGATGACGGCCGAGTGCGGCTGGCCCTGCCAGGAGGTCGGCTCGCTGGGCAGGCCGCCGGCGTTGCCCAGGTTGCTGCCGCCGTAGTGGGCGGAGTCGCTGTTGAGGATCTCGCGGTAGAAGCCGCCCACCGGCAGGCCCACCCGGTAGCCCTCGCGCGGCACGGGCGTGAAGTTGGCGATCACCACGATCGGCGCGCGCCTATCCTTGGCGTAGCGGATGAACGACACGATGCTGTGATCGACGTCGTGGAAATCCACCCACTGGAAGCCCTCCCAGTGGAAATCCACCTCGTACAGCGCCGGCTGCGCCTGGTACAGGCGGTTGAGATCGCGGACGAAGTTGAGCATCTGGACATGCCGTTCGTGGCCCGGTTGAGCGGCGTCCAGCAGATGCCAGTCCAGCCCGGTCTGGAAGTTCCACTCATTCCACTGGCCGAACTCGCAGCCCATCATCACCAGCTTCTTGCCGGGATGGGCGTACATATACGCGTACAGTGCGCGCAGATTGGCGAAGCGCTGCCAGTCGTCGCCCGGCATCTTGTTGAGCATCGAGCGCTTGCCGTACACCACCTCGTCGTGCGAGAACGACAGCACGAAGTTCTCGGTGAAGGCGTACACCATCGAGAAGGTCAGGCTGTGGTGGTGGTAGCGCCGGAAGACCGGCTCCTTCTCCATGTACTCCAGGATGTCGTGCATCCAGCCCATGTTCCACTTCAGGTCAAAGCCCAGGCCGCCCAGATATACCGGCCGCGAGACCAGCGGCCAGGCCGTCGACTCTTCGGCGTAGGTGAGCGCGCCCGGGAATTCCTGGTGGACCAGTTCGTTGAAGCGCTTGAGGAAATCCACGGCTTCCAGGTTCTCGCGCCCGCCGAAGCGGTTGGGCACCCACTCGCCGGACTTGCGCGAGTAATCCAGATACAGCATGGAGGCCACGGCGTCCACGCGCAAGCCGTCGATGTGGTATTGCTCCAGCCAGAAGAGGGCGTTGCTGAGCAGGAAGTTGCGGACCTCGTTGCGGCCGAAGTTGAAGATGAACGTCCCCCAGTCCTTGTGCTCGCCCTGGCGCGGGTCGGCGTGCTCGTACAGGTGGGTGCCGTCGAAGTAGCCCAGGCCGTGCTCATCCTTGGGGAAGTGCGCGGGGACCCAGTCCACGATGACGCCCAGGCCGGCCTGGTGGGCTCGATCCACGAAATAGCGGAAATCATCCGGCGAGCCGAAGCGCGCAGTGGGGGCGTAGTAGCCGGTGACCTGATAGCCCCACGAGCCGTCGTACGGGTGCTCGGCGATGGGCATGGTCTCAATGTGGGTGTAGCCGAGATCCTTGAGGTACGGGATCAGGGTGTCCGCCAGCTCCCGGTACGAGAGCCATTGTCCATCCGCGGTGCGCTTCCAGGAGCCCAGATGCGCCTCGTAAATGGCCATCGGCGTTTCCAGGTTCTGGCGTTGGGCGCGCGCGGCCACCCAATCCGCATCCTGCCAGGTGTATTGACGCAGGTCGTACACCACCGAGGCGTTGGCCGGCCGCACTTCCGAGGCGAAGCCGTAGGGGTCGGCTTTGTTGGCCAGGTAGCCCAAGTGCCGGCTTTTGACTTCGTATTTGTACACGGTGCCGGGGCCGATGGCCGGGATGAACAGCTCCCACAGGCCGCTGGCGCCGCGCGGGCGCATCGGGTGGCGCCGGCCGTCCCAGCGGTTGAAATCGCCCACCACGCTCACGCGCAGCGCGCCGGGCGCCCAGACCGTGAACGTGGTGCCGGCGACGCCGCTGTGGGTGGTGAGGTGCGCGCCCAGCTTCTCGTAGGCGCGCAGCAGGTTGCCCTCGTTGAAGAGATACAGGTCGGTTTCGTCCAGCACCGGCGGGAAGCGGTAGGGGTCCTCGACCACGCTGGTCTGGCCGTTCCAGTCGGTTATGGCCAGTTGATAGACAAAGAACTCAGTCCGGCCGGGCACCAGCGCTTCAAAAAAACCATCCGGATTGAGGCGTTCCAGCGTAATCACGCGTTCGCCGTCGCGCAGGGCCACCTCTTTGGCTTCGGGCTGAAAGGTGCGGATCACCAGCCCCGAGCCTTCCGGCGCGGTATGCAGACCTAAGACGTCGAACGGGGCGCTGTGATAGCCGCCCGTGATGGCGGCGATGGTCGTCTCGTCAAGCGTGGCCATAAGGTCTCCTCTAAGCGCGATACGCAATGGCTTGGGGTGAGATCCGCAAATTTTCCGCCAGCTGGAGGGCCAAGATTGGGATGTGGCCGCCGCGCCGACGCAAGTACTCTAACAGCAGTTCTTGGGCGCGGGCCGGCCGGATTTCCAGGCCCAGCTGATCGGTGGCCGCGATGAGCCGGTTCAGCCGCTGGTATTCGCGGCTCGGCTCACTGCCGTTGACGGCCCGCACAATGGCTAGAACGCCCTCCACAATCGCGGTCTCCAGGACGCGCACCGCTTCCCCCCGGTCTAGGGCGATATTGTCCTGGCGCGCCAACTCTAACACACCCGCCAGATCGGCCTGCGCGGCTTCGTCCGGCGTCTGCGCCAGGCGGGCGGCGGCCTGGGCCAGCTGATGGCTGAGCGTGTACTCGGCCGCCAGCCGCAGTTCGGTGGGGACCAGCATGTTGGCGGCGCGCAGCGCGGCGATGGTGCCGAGATGCTGCGTATAAATCTGCTGATACGAGCGCGCCAGGCCGGAGAGCAGCTCCGCGTCCAAGACCGTCATCAGCCGCCGGCGGTCATTGGGCGGCAGCTCGTTCAAGCCGTAGAGCGTTGGCCCCAGCGCCGCTTTGAGCAAGCGCAGGAGCGCCGTCATGCTGCCGTCGGTGGGCTGCTGGCCGATCACGGCGCAGACCTTCTGGCCATCAGCGGGGTCCTGGCAAAAGATGACCGAGGCCGCGAAGTTGTAGCCGCCCAAATGCAGGGCCGCGTAGGCCCAGCCGGTCTGCCGCCCGGTGAAATCCGAGGTCAGCCGCACATGGCCGCAGACGACGTTGTAAGGGCCGGCCTCATAGGCCGTGTGGTGGGTCTGCTCGATGCGGTAGGCATGGCGGTTGAGCCGGATGGGGAAGGGGTCCACCAGCGCGGCGATGGCGTAGCTGGCCGCGATGCGCTCGGGATGGATGGCGGCCGGCAGCACCAGCTGGCGGTAAACGTCCGCGCCGGTGCGGTGCGCCGTGAAGTTGCCCTCGGCTTTGGCCAAGTCGGCTTGAAACGGGGTGGTAAAGTCCTGCGGGCTGAACCGCGCGGCCAGGTCGATGGCGTGGGCCGCGTACTTGAGCACCTGGGTCGTCTCCAGGCCGCTCAGGTCGTCAAAAAACCAGCCGCAGCTGGTATACATCAACTGGGCATGGCGCTGCATCTCCAGCAGGGTCAGCGCCCGCACCCGGTCTTCGGCGGAGAGCGGCCGGCCGGCGTGGCGGGCCAGAAACGCGTCCACGCGCTCCGGGTCGCGGTCGGCCAGGATCTCGCCATAGGCGTTGCGGGCCTGCCAGGGCGCGGGGCCGAGCAGGGCCGGCGCTTCGCGCTCATACAAATCCGCCAGCCGGTCGCGCAAGTTGTCCAGGGCGGCGCGCAGGGGCGCGCGCCAGCGCTGATGGCCGCCGGGGACGCGGCCGGTGTTGCAGCCGCAGTCCTGGCTCCAGCGGCCGAGGCCGTGCGCGCAGCTCCAGGCCGTGTTGGGCTTGATCTTCACCTCCCAGGCGGGCGGGGCCAATTCCAGGAAGGTGGCGTAGTTGACAATGGTGAAGCCGTCGGCCGGCGCCATCTGCGTGAAGGCGTAGATCAGCGTGCGTTCGGCGTGTTTCTTGTGGTGGCCGAAGGTCTCGCCGTCGGTGGCGGCGTGGATGAGCTGCGGATGCGGCCGGCCCGGGTCCACGCAGCGCCAGAGCTGCGCCATGAAGCTGCGGCCGTCGCGCAGCGTGTCGCCGAAGCTCAGGGAATGGGCCAGCGCGCCGTCGTAGAAGAAGACCGCGATCGACCGGCCGGAGGCCAGCCGGCATAGATAGGCGCGGGAGGGATCAACCTGGCCGGCGCCCACGTCCGTCCAGGCCGCCGCCGGCACGGCGTCCAACGGCCGCACCAGCGCGGCCTGCGAAGCCGCCAGCACCACAAAGTGCAGGCCGGCGGCGGCCAGCACCTCCAGCGTTTCCTCGTCCACGGCGGTCTCGGCCAGCCAGACGGCCTCCGCCTCGCGGCCAAAGTGGAAGCGGAAGTCGGCCAGGCCCCAGGCCACCTGGGTGAACTTGTCACGCCGGTTGGCCAGCGGCAGGATCATGTGGTTGTAGACCTGGGCCAGCGCATTGCCGTGGCCCAGGCGCTGCCGGCTGGCGGCGTCGCCCTGCCGCAGGCGCGCATACACATCGGGCGCCTGCGCGCGCAGCCACGAGAGCAGCGTCGGCCCAAAGTTAAACGAGAGATAGTCGTAGGTGTTGAGAATATCGACGACGCGCCCGTCATCGCCCAGGACGCGCGCAAACGCGTTGGGGCGGTAACACTCGGCGTTGATGCGTTCGTTCCAATCGTGGTGGGGGGCGGCCGTCAACTCACGGTCAATTTCATCGGTCCACGGGTTCTCGCGCGGGGGCTGATAAAAATGCCCGTGCAGGGTCAGATATGGCATGGGGCCGATTATACCGAATTGACCAAAGTTTCCGGGCCGACTACACTGACCGGCGTGGGCTGTGGAGAGCCCGCGTGATGCCCGTCTCACCTCAACCTGATCAAGCGGCGCTGCGCGCCGCATGGGAACGCTTTACGCAGACCGGCCAGCTGGCTCCCGAGCTCAACCCGCTCGTGGCCGGCTCCTGGCAGCGCTGCGCCCCGCGACTCAATCCCCACCGGCCGCCGCGCTGGGCGGCGCTGAATGACGCCATCCTGGCCCTGACCGAGCGTCAGAGCCGGCCGGTGCTGGATATTGCCCGGCCCATCATGGAAGATGTCTACCAGCAGATTGAAGCCACCGGCGCCCTGCTGATTCTGGTGGACAGCACCACCTGCCTGCTGGAGATGCTGGGGGACGGGGACCTGGCGGCGCAGGCGCGCGCGCTGGGCATGCGGCGCGGCGTCTTTCTGCATGAGAATCAGATCGGCACGGTGGCCTTCTCGTCGGCGCTGTTGGACAGCACGCCGGCGCAGTTCACGGGCGCCGAACACTTCCTGAGCGCGTTTCACGGCTTGAGCAGCGCCGCCGCCCCGATTTTTAGTGTGGAGGGCCAGCCGGTGGGCGCGATCGGCCTGGTCACGCCCATGGCGCGGTTCAACCCCTACGGCGCCGGCCTGATGTTTGCCGCCGCCCGCGCCATCGAGAACCAGCTGCAGGCGGACCGGCTGACGGCGGAGGCCAATGCCCGCGCCACCGAGCTGCACTCGACCCTCAACGCGTCGTCGGAGGGGGTGCTGGTGTGGAACGCGCAAGGCCTGCTCATGCACCTGAACGCCCAGGCCGGCCGGATGTTGAGCCTTAAGCCGGCGGCCGCGCTGGGCCGGCCGGTGGCGCAGTCCCTCAACCTGCCGGAGCCGCTGCGCCAGGCCCTGGAGCGGGGCGCAGAAGTGGATGAGATGGAGATCACGTTTCCGCTGCCGGAGGGCGTCATGGCCTGTCTGGCCAGCGTGCGGCTGATCCGGGATCTGGACGGCGCGCCCGTCAACTATATTTTGATGCTGCGCCGGATTGAGCAGGTGCACCAGCTGGTTCATCGGCTGGTGGGCGCCCAGGCCCGGCTGACGCTGGATGACCTGGTGGGGGAGAGCGCCGGCGCGCGCCGCGTGCGCCGGCAGGCCCTGGCCGCCGCCGACGCGCGCGCCTGCGTGCTGATCCAGGGCGAGGCCGGCACGGGAAAAAATGTGCTGGCGCGCGCCATTCACCACAGCAGCCGGCGGGCCAGCGGGCCGTTCTTGTCCATCAACTGCCGGGCCGTGCCGCGGGAACTGGCCTTGGCCGAGTTTTTGGGCTTTGAGGAAGGTGCTTTTCGCAGCGGCCACCGGGGCGGCCAGCCCAGCAAATTTGAGCTGGCCAATGGCGGCACGCTGTTTTTGGATGAAGTGGACGCCCTATCACTGGATATGCAGTCCGCGCTGCTGCGCGTCATCGAGGCCGGGGATGTCATCCGCCTGGGCGGCCAGAGCGTCATCCCGGTGGATGTGCGCGTCATCGCTTCCAGCCACATTCCGCTGGAGGAGCGCGCGGCGGAGGGCAACTTCCGCTCGGATCTGCTCTTCCGGCTCAGCTCGTTTGTCATCACCATCCCGCCGGTGCGCGAGCGGGTGGAGGATGTCCCGATCCTGGTGGCGCGCCTGGTGGAGCGGCTGTCGGCGCAGATTGGGCACGCTCTCACGCTGACGCCGGCCGTGCAGGCGGCCCTGGCCGCTTACCCGTGGCCCGGCAACATCCGCGAACTGGAGTCGGTGATGGAGCGCGCGGCGCTGCAGTGCGACGGTGAGCCCATTAGCCTGGAACATCTGCCGCTGACGGTGCGGGAGCGGCGGGCGATGATCCCGGGCAAGGCCCTGACGGAGCCGGTGCGGAGCCTTAGCGACGCTGAGAAAGCCGCCATCCTGAGCGCCGCTCGCGCCGCCGGCGGCAATTTGACCCGGGCGGCGCAACTGTTGGGCATTGGACGCACGACGCTCTGGCGTCGAATGAAAGAATTCGGTCTCTCGGCGGCGGATTTAGCTCCTAATGGCGGTGTTTCAAAATGAAAATACCCCGACCAAAGTACCGTTTCAGTTTGAAACTATTTCCCGTTCACATTTGACCAAAACAGATTACCCCATTATCGTGAGACTCGTTTGATACGCGTTTAGATCGGCGTCACTTCTTGCCAGGTGCGTCCCGCACCTGGCCCCACACTGCACAAGCAAGACAATGGCTGCCGCCGCGCAGGCTTGACGGATGTCAAGGCTCTCTTAATTGTTGCCTGCGGCCGGAACCCGCGCGGCGCGGCGGAAAGTTTGTGCAAGGAGGTGTTATTTCACCCCTGACCCACTCGCTTAATGTTTGTCCTGGTTTGACGGCGTAATCGGCCCATTTCTGCTCGTCCTCACCTACTTGTTCAGGAGACGCACGATGAAATCGAAAGGCTTGATGAGTGAGTTGATCGGAGAGGTCTTCGGAACCTTCATCCTCATTTTGTTGGGTGATGGTGTCGTCGCCAACGTCGGTTTGGCGCCGCGGCTGGCCGGCTCGGCCTACAACTGGAACACGATTACGATCGGCTGGGCGTTCGCGGTGATCGTGGCCGTGTTTGTGTCGGCCGGCGTCTCGGGCGCGCACCTCAATCCGGCGGTGACGCTGGGGTTGGCGGTCAAGCGCGGGTTCCCGTGGGCCAAGGTCGCTCCGTATATCGGCGCGCAGATGGTGGGCGCGTTCCTGGGCGCGCTGGGCGTCTACCTGGTCTACATGGATGGTTTGGTGGCGGCGGGGATGCCCAACGTGTGGAGCACCGGCCCCGGTTCCGTTTTTGACACGACCTTCTGGGGCGCGGCCAGCTCTGGCGCCACCGGCGGGTATTCGCTGATGGTGGCCTGCATCGCCGAGTTCTTCGGCACCTTGGTGCTGACGTGGGGCATCCTGGCCAGCGGCGACAACAAGAACATCGGCCTGATGCACAACATGGGACCCTTCCTGGTCGGCGGCACGGTGCTGGCGGTGGGCTTGTCCCTGGGCGGCCCGAGCGGCTACTCCATCAACCCGGCCCGCGACCTGGGGCCGCGCATCTTCGGCGCGCTGGTCGGCACGCAGGGCCTGTTTGACGCCGGCTTCTACTGGCTGATCGCGCCCGTGCTGGTCCCGGCCATCGCCGGCCCGGTCGGCATGTGGCTGTACGACGCGGTCGTGGGCGCCAATTTGCCCGACAAGAAATAAGCCATTCGTCAGCCGCTGAGAAGGTGGTGTCTGTATGAAGAAACTCATCAACAAACCCGAAGACGTGGTGGTTGAAGCGCTGCAGGCCATCGCCGTGGCGCACGCCGATCTGGTGAAGGTTCATTACAACCCGAACTTCATCGCGCGCGCGGATGCGCCCGTGGCGGGCAAAGTGGGCGTCATCTCCGGCGGCGGCTCCGGCCATGAGCCCATGCACGGCGGCTTCGTCGGCTATGGCATGCTGGACGCGGCCTGCCCCGGCGCGGTCTTCACCTCGCCCACGCCGGATCAGATGCTGGAAGCCACCAAGGCGGTCAGCGCCGGCGCCGGCGTCCTGCACATCGTCAAGAACTACACCGGCGACATCATGAACTTCGAAATGGCCGCCGACCTGGCCAAGGCCGAAGGCATCGAAGTCGAGGCGGTCGTGACCAACGACGACGTCGCCGTCCAGGACTCGCTCTACACCGCCGGCCGGCGCGGCGTCGGCATCACGGTCCTGGCCGAGAAGATCACGGGCGCCGCCGCCGAGCAGAAACGCACGCTCAAGGACGTCGCCGCGGTCTGCCGCAAAGTCAACGCCCAGGGCCGCACCATGGGCATGGCGCTGACCTCCTGCACCGTCCCGCACGCCGGCAAGCCGACTTTTGACCTGCCCGAGGACGAGATGGAAATCGGCATCGGCATCCACGGCGAGCCGGGCCGGGTGCGCATGAAGGTCAAGCCGGTGGCCGAGATCGTGGACATGCTGGCCAAGCCCATTCTCGAGGACCTGCCCTACAAGCGCGGCGACTCCGTGCTGGCCTTCGTGAACGGCATGGGCGGCACGCCGCTGATCGAACTGTACGTGGTCTTCAATGAGCTCAACAAGATCCTGACCGGTCAGGGCATCACGATCGCGCGCAACCTGATCGGCTCCTACATCACGTCGCTGGAGATGGCCGGGTGCTCGATCACCCTGCTGAAGCTGGACGACGAACTGACCAAACTGTGGGACGCGCCGGTGAAGACGGCCGGCCTGCGCTGGGGTATGTAAGTCCAACCGGTAAATGGCTGACAGGGCGGCCGTTGGCTGGCCGCCCTGTCAGCGCGTCGGCCGGGCTTCCTGTCACGGAGTTCACAGTGACCATCTCACGCGACGCAGTCCTCGACTGGATCAAGGCGTTTGCCGCGGTCGTGGAGCAGAACAAAGATTACTTGACCGAACTCGACTCGGCCATTGGCGACGCCGACCACGGCGCCAATATGCATCGCGGCATGCAGGCGGTGGTGGCCAAACTGCCGGGCGTGGCCGATAAAGATATCGGCACCGTGCTGAAGACCGTGGGGATGACCCTGGTCTCCACCGTCGGCGGGGCCGGCGGCCCGCTGTATGGCACGCTGTTCATGCAGATGGGCGCGACGACGGCCGGCAAGCTCGAGCTGACGCTGGCCGATTGGACGGCGGCGCTGGACGCCGGCGTCGCCGGCGTGGTGATGCGCGGCAAAGCCAATCCGGGCGATAAGACCATGGTGGACGCCCTCACCCCGGCCCTGCAGGCGTTGAAGCTGGCCGGGGACGGCCAGCTCACCGCGGCCTTGCGCCAATCAGAACAGGCCGCCGAACGGGGCAAACTCGACACCATCCCGCTGATCGCCAAGAAGGGCCGCGCCAGTTATCTGGGCGAGCGCAGCGCCGGCCACCAAGACCCCGGCGCCACCTCGTCCCATTTGCTGCTCAAAACGGCCGCCGATCTCTGGGCCGGCGCCTAACCGCGCCGCGCCATCTCCCTATTACCGAAGGAAAACTGAGCATGACGAAATACGTAGGCGCAGTGGACCAGGGCACCACCAGCACCCGGTTTATGATCTTCGATCACGCCGGCCAGGTGGTGGGCCTCGATCAAAAAGAACACGCCCAGATTTACCCCAAGCCGGGCTGGGTGGAGCACGACCCGATGGAGATCTGGCAGCGCACCCAGGAAGTGATCACGGGCGCGCTCCAAAAAGCCAACCTGTCCGCCGCCGATCTGGTGGCGGTGGGCGTCACCAACCAGCGCGAGACGACCGTGGTGTGGGAAAAGGCCACCGGCCAGCCCGTCTACAACGCCATCGTCTGGCAGGACACCCGCACCGCCGAGATCTGTGCCCGGCTGGGCAAGACCGGCGGCCAGGACCGCTTCCGCAAGAAGGTCGGCCTGCCGCTGGCCACCTACTTCTCCGGCCCGAAGATCAAGTGGATCCTGGATAACGTGAAGGGCGCCCGCGCCCGCGCGGCCAAGGGCGAGCTGCTCTTCGGCAACATCGACACTTGGGTGATCTGGAACCTGACCGGCGGCCCGAACGGCGGCGTGCACGTCACCGACGTGACCAACGCCAGCCGCACGATGCTGATGAACCTGAAGACCCTGGACTGGGACCCCGAGATCCTCAAGATCATGGGCGTCCCGCGCGCCATGCTGCCGGCCATCAAGGCTTCGTCCGAAGTCTACGGCGAAGCGGCGGGCACCCTGAGCGGCGTGCCGGTGGCCGGCGACCTGGGCGACCAGCAGGCCGCGCTCTTCGGCCAGACCTGCTTCAGCCCCGGCGAAGCCAAGAACACCTACGGCACCGGCTGCTTCATGCTCCTCAACACCGGCACCAGCCCGATCCAGAGCAAGAACGGCCTGCTGACCACCCTGGGCTACAAGATCGGCAACCAGCCGGCGGTCTACGCCCTGGAAGGCTCCATCGCCATCACCGGCGCCCTGGTGCAGTGGCTGCGCGACAACCTGGGCCTGATCCAGAAGTCGGCGGATGTCGAGACCTTGGCCAAGTCGGTCGAGGATAACGGCGGCATCTACTTCGTGCCGGCCTTCTCCGGCCTGTACGCGCCGTACTGGAAGGACAGCGCGCGCGGCGCCATCGTGGGCATGACCCGCTACGTCAACAAGGGCCACATCGCCCGCGCCACGCTGGAGGCCACCGCCTATCAGACGCGCGAGGTGCTGGACGCCATGAACAAGGACTCGGGCGTCAAGCTCAAGGCCCTCAAGGTGGACGGCGGCATGGTGTTCAACCAGAGCCTGATGCAGTTCCAGTCCGACGTGCTGGGCGTGCCCGTCATCCGGCCGACCGTGGCCGAGACCACGTCGCTGGGCGCCGCCTACGCCGCCGGCCTGGCGGTTGGGTACTGGAAGAAGGTCGAAGACCTGCGCGCCAACTGGGGCAAAGACGCCGAGTGGAAGCCGCAGATGAAGTCCGGCCCGCGCGAGAAACTGTACGCCGGCTGGAAGAAGGCCGTCACCCGCACGTTCGATTGGGTCGACTAACCGTTTTGGCTTTTGACGCGGGCGGACGCTGGAGCCCGGGAGACCGCTGCCCGGCTCCCGGGCTTTTTCACGCCTGACCCGCTCTCCCCGGTCTCCGCCGCCTCGGCGGGCCGGCCGTTGTCTCAAAGGAGTTTCTCATGGCGAAGTACGCTGCAGCTGTAGACCAGGGCACCACGAGCACCCGGTTCATGATCTTTGATCACGCCGGCAAGATCGTGGCCGTCGATCAAAAAGAGCACGAGCAAATCTTCCCCAAGCCCGGCTGGGTGGAGCACAACCCGATTGAGATCTGGCAGCGCACCCAGGAAGTCATCGACGGCGCGCTGAAGAAATCCGGCGTGGATCCGAAAGACATCGCCGCGGTCGGCATCACCAACCAGCGCGAAACCACGGTCGTGTGGGACCGCGCCACCGGCAAGCCGGTCTATAACGCCATCGTCTGGCAGGACACCCGCACCGACCAGATCTGCGACGAACTGGGCAAGACCGGCGGCCAGGACCGCTTCCGCGCCAAGGTCGGCCTGCCGCTGGCCACCTACTTCTCCGGCCCGAAGATTAAGTGGATCCTGGATAACGTCCCCGGCGCGCGCGAGAAGGCCGAGAAGGGCGAAGTGCTCTTCGGCAACATCGACAGCTGGGTGATCTGGAACCTGACCGGCGGCCCGAACGGCGGCGTGCATGTCACCGACGTCTCCAACGCCAGCCGCACCATGCTGATGAATCTGGAGACCTTGGACTGGGACGACGAGATCCTCAAGATCATGGGCGTCCCCAAGGCCATGCTGCCGCGCATCCGGCCGTCGTCCGAAGTCTACGGCAAAGCCATCGGCTCGCTGAACGGCATCCCGGTGGCCGGCGACCTGGGCGACCAGCAGGCCGCGCTCTTCGGCCAGACGTGCTTCAGCGCCGGCGAAGCCAAGAACACCTACGGCACCGGCTGCTTCATGCTGCTCAACACCGGCACCAAGCCCGTGCAGTCCAAGAACGGCCTGCTCACCACCCTGGGCTACAAGATTGGCGATCAGCCGGCCGTGTACTGCCTGGAAGGCTCCATCGCCATCACCGGCGCCCTGGTGCAGTGGCTGCGCGACAACCTCGATTTCTTTGATCATTCGAAGCATATCGAGGAATACGCCAAGTCCGTGCCGGACAGCGGCGGCATCTACTTCGTGCCGGCCTTCTCGGGCCTGTACGCGCCGTACTGGAAGAGCAGCGCCCGCGGCGCCATCGTGGGCCTGACCCGCTTCGTCAACAAGAACCACATCGCCCGCGCCGCCCTCGAGGCCACGGCGTATCAGACCCGCGAAGTTCTGGACGCCATGAACGCCGACTCCGGCGTGCCGCTGACCGCCCTCAAGGTGGACGGCGGCATGGTCTACAACGAACTGCTGATGCAGTTCCAGGCCGATGTCCTGGGCGTCCCGGTGATCCGCCCGACCGTGGCCGAGACCACGTCGCTGGGCGCCGCCTACGCCGCCGGCCTGGCCGTCGGCTTCTGGGCCAAGGTCGAAGACCTGCGCGCCAACTGGGGCAAGGATAAGGAATGGGCGCCGGCCATGGACGCCGCGCATCGCGAACAGATCTACAAGGGCTGGAAGAAAGCCGTCACCCGCACGTTCGATTGGGTGGACTAAGCCCGGCTACGCGCCGGCCGCCGCGCGCCCGCGGGCGCGGCGGCCGGGACGGGGGTCACTCAAGCAGCCTGGAGGCCGCGGGTTTCCAGGCTGCTTCGGTGAAGCCCGGACGGGCTGGCTGATGATAAGATTGGACAACCACAAGGGTTGTCGCAGGTTAAACCTGGGTCACCGAGAGGACAGCTATGGCAGCTCCGCACGTCATCGTCATTGGCGCCGGCTCCACCGGCGCGGCCACCGCCCATGATCTGGCCCGGCGCGGCCTGCGGGTCACGGTGCTGGAGCGGGGCGAGATCGCCAATCAGACCACCGGGCGCAACCACTGTCTGCTGCATTCCGGCGGCCGCTACTGCGTCACGGACCAGGAGTCCGCCATCGAGTGCATCGACGAGAATTTGATCCTGCGCCGGATTATGCCGGACGCGCTGGAGCTTAACGACGGCCTGTTTGTGGCCATCACGGAGCAGGATCTCGCCTTCCGCGAGTTGTTTATCGCCGGCTGCGAAGCCTGCCACATCCCTTACCGCCCGCTCACGCCGGCCCAGGCGCTCAAACTGGAGCCGCTCCTCAACCCCAAGCTGCTGGCCGCCGTGCAGGTTCCCGACGGCGTGTTTGAGCCCTGGCGGTTTTGCACCGCCTTTCTGGCCACCGCCCGCCACAACGGCGCGGTCATTCGGACGTTTGTGGAAGTGACCGATCTGCTGCGGTCCGGGACCAGCGTCTCGGGCGTCAAACTGGTGGACCTGCGGACCGGGAAAACCGAGACCCTCGGCGCGGACCTGGTGGTGAACGCCACCGGGCCGTGGGCGGGCGAGATCGCGCATTTGGGCGGTGTGGATGTGCCGGTCTCGCCCACGGCCGGCGTGATGGTGACCGTGGGCCGGCGCCTGAACAACATGGTCGTCAACCGGCTGGATAAGCCCTCCGATGGCGACATCGTGGTGCCGCAGCGGCAGACCAGTATTATCGGCACCACCTCCTGGACAATCCTGGATCCCGATCAGATCGAGATCCCCAAAGAGCACATTGAGCGGATGATCCACAAAGGCCGCGAACTGATCCCGGCCGTCCAGACGGCGGCGCTGCGCGGCGTGGGCGCGGCCGCCCGGCCGCTGATCCGCAAGGCCAACACCGACGAGCGCGACGTCAGCCGGACGTTCGAGTGCTTTGACCACAAGCATGACGGCGTGGAAGGTTTTGTGACCATCTCCGGCGGCAAGACCACCACCGCGCGGGGGATGGCCGAGAAGGTGACCGATCTGGTCTGCCGCAAGCTGAACCACGCGGCCGCCTGCCAGACCAAGACCACGCCGCTGCTCTCCTACCGGATGTTTTATAACTGACCACGGACGACGGACGATGGACGACGGCCGCGCCGGCCGTCGGTCGTCTGCCGCCGGTGGTCATGCACCCACTATGGCGATTGAAGTCCAGGTTAAGATCTCCCGCAGCCACGCCGGCGCCGAGCCGCGCTTGGAGCCCTACCGGGTCAGCGTCCCCGACGACGCCAACGTCATCGACGTGATCGAGGCTGTCTGGCGCCAGGATCAGACCCTCATGTTCCGCCACGCCTGCCATCATGCCTCCTGCGGCACCTGCGCCGTGCGCGTGAACGGCTACGAGAAGCTGCCCTGCATCGTGCCGGTGCGCGCGGCCCTGGCCGGCCGCGCCGAGCTGGTCATCGAGCCGCTGCGGAACTTCCCGGTGGTGGGCGACCTGGTGGTGGAGGTCTCCGATTTCTTCCTGAAACAGACGGCCTCCGGCATGGCGATTACCCGGGCGGCCGAGCTGAGCCTGGCCGGCCAGGCCTATGACCGCGCGCCCGTGATCAACGCCGCCGGCGAATGGGAAGCGCGCGCCTACAACCGCTTTGAGAACTGCATCGAGTGCGGCATCTGCCTCAGCGCCTGCCCCACCATGGCCGCCACTGACAAGTTCTTCGGGCCGGCCGGCCTGGCCGCCGTGCAGCGCGCCGTGCAAAGCGCGCCGGAGCCGGCCCGGCGTTCGCTGCTGCTGGCGCTGGCCGACGGCGAACAGGGCGTGTGGCGCTGCCACAGCGCCTATGAATGCACGGAAGCCTGCCCGCAGGATGTGGACCCGGCCGGCGCCATCATGGCCCTGCGCCGCGAGCTGACGGTCCGCAAAATCAAGGCGCTGTTTGGAATGGGAGGCCGCACATGACCCCGACCACCGAGAAACGACCCCGGCGCGTGTGGCAGTGGGCGGATGTGCGCGGCCGGAAGCTGGGCATGTGGGCCTACATTCTGAACCGCCTGTCCGGCCTGGGGTTGACGCTGTATTTGTTCCTGCATCTCGGCGTGCTGAGCACGCTCACCCAGGGGCCGGCCGGCTGGGACAGCTTTGTGGCCATCGCCAAACAGCCGGTCTTCCTGCTGCTGGATGTGGTGCTGTTGACGGGGCTGCTGATCCACGGCTTGAACGGGGTGCGCGTCACGCTCACCGGTATCGGCCTGGGCGTGCGCGCCCAGAAGCCCATGTTCCTGGCGCTGATGGCCGTGGCGGTGGTGGCCGCCGGCGCCGGCGCCTGGCTGATCTTCACCAAGTGAGGGCGCGATGAACAACCCGCTGAACGCGACGAGCGCGCGCCCGCAGACCGGCGCGGGGAGCCTGGGCTGGATCTGGCAGGCCGTCACCGGGACGGGCCTGATCATCCTGGCCGGCCTGCACATGGTGGCCCACCACTTTGTGGTGGAGGGCGGCCTGCGAAATTTCGCGGATGTGCTGGCGTATATCCGCCATCCCATCATCTGGCCGCTGGAAATCTTGTTCCTGGTGTGCGTCACTGCGCACGCTTTGCTGGGGGTGCGGGCCGTGCTCTTCGATCTGGGCCTGAGCGACGCGGCGGAAAAGCGCGTCACCCAGGTGCTGTGGGG
>JAGOBN010000342.1 GCA_017999235.1 Anaerolineales bacterium
GGCATGGGCCGGCTGTTTCTGCTGGCCCTGGGCGAATCGGATTACCCGGTGGCGATGGCCATGCTGTTGATTACCGCCGTGCTGACGGTGGCCGCCACGCTGGTGGCCGATCTGCTGTACACGGCCGTCGATCCGCGCATCCGGCTCACTTAGTTTCCAACCTGATACCTATGACCGCCGCCTCGTCCACCGTCACGCTCGCCGCCGAAGCCCTGCCGCCCGTCTCGGAAAGCCCCGGCCGCCTGGTCTGGCGCCGTTTCAGCCGGCACCGCCTGGCCATGCTGTCGGTGGCCGTGATCGCGGCCGTCTTCGGCTTTTCGCTTCTGGCCCGCCAGGTGGCGCCGTTCCGGTCCAACGAGCTGATGGTGAGCAAGTATTTCGCGCCGCCGGGGGCCGTGGATGCCAAGACCGGGCGCGTTCACTATCTCGGCACCGACCACATTGGGCGCGATTACTTCTCGCGCCTGGTCTACGCCGGCCGGATCTCGCTGACGGTGGCCCTGGTCTCGGTGGCGCTGGCGACCCTGATCGGCATGGCCGTGGGCGCGTACGCCGGCTACTATGGCGGCTGGCTGGACAGCGTGTTGATGCGGCTGGTGGAGTTCCTGGCCACCATCCCGGCGCTGCCCTTGCTGCTGATCATCTCAGCCATGCTGCTGCGCAACGAGACCCTGATCCCGATTCCGCCGCCGGTGCTGGAGGCGTTCGGGCAGATCATGCTGCTGAGTGACCGCGAGGTGCGCCAGGCGGTCCTCATCATCGCGGTGCTGGCCGGCCTGGGCTGGCTCAACGACGCGCGCCTGATGCGCGGCACCATCCTGGCCCTGCGCGAACAGACCTTTGTGGAAGCCGCGCGCTCCCTGGGCGCCTCGGATTTGCACATCATCCTGCGCCATATGCTGCCCAACGCGCTGGCGCCCATCATCGTCAACGCCTCGCTGAACCTCTCCGGCTTCATCGTAGCGGAGGCGGCCCTGTCGTTCCTCGGGTTCGGCATCCAGGACCCCATCCCCACCTGGGGCAACATGCTGGCCGCCACCCAGCAATTCATGTTTGACCGCCCCTGGCTGCCGCTGGTGCCGGGCCTGCCGATTGTGCTGTGCTCTCTGGCTTTTAATTACATCGGCGACGGCCTGCGGGACGCGCTGGACCCGCGCCTGAAACTATAAGGCCGGCGGGCGGGATTGCCGATCAGGCCTCCGCAAAGTCCAGTGACAACTCGCCCGGAGGGCTTTTTCAGCTTTTGCCACCGCGCCGGCGCGGGGTCCCGCCGCTGGCTTTAGCCACGAAAAGCCTGAAAGACACGAAAAGACACTGTGTCGCGGTGTCTCAGTGGCCTGCCCGGTGGGTGTTCAGCAAACTTTGCGGAAGCCGTGGGGTCGGAGACCCACGGTCTTGGCGCAACCCCAGGGTCTCGGCTATAATCCAGCCACTATATGAGACCCGAAAGGACCCCACAACATGGCTAGCGTTACTTACGAACACGTAGACAAGAAGTTTGGCGACAACCACGTTCTGAAAGACCTCAACATCCAGGTGCAAGACAAGGAATTCCTGGTGCTGGTGGGGCCTTCCGGGTGTGGCAAGTCCACGGCCCTGCGCTGTCTGGCCGGCCTGGAGGAGATCACGGGCGGGCGCGTGCTCATCGGCGACCGCGAGGTCACCAACACCGCGCCCAAAGACCGCGATATCGCCATGGTCTTCCAGTCTTACGCGCTCTATCCACACATGAGCGTGTACGACAACATGGCCTTCGGCCTGAAGCTGCGCAAGACCCCCAAGCAGGAAATTGAGCGCCGCGTCAAAGAAGCGGCCGAGATCCTGGGCATCAGCCACCTGCTCCAGCGCAAGCCCAAGCAGCTCTCCGGCGGCCAGCGCCAGCGCGTGGCGGTCGGCCGCGCCATCGTGCGCGAGCCCTCCGTCTTCCTGTTCGACGAGCCGCTCTCCAACCTGGACGCCAAGCTGCGCGTGCAGACCCGCGCCGAAATCAGCAAGCTGCACCAGCGCCTCAAGACCACCTTCATCTACGTCACCCACGATCAGGTGGAAGCCATGACCATGGCCACCCGGATCGCGGTCATGAAAGACGGCATTCTGCAGCAGCTGGACAGCCCGCAGAATCTGTACGACAAACCCAACAACATCTTCGTGGCCGGCTTCATCGGCTCGCCGTCGATGAACTTCTTCGACGCCAAGCTGACCAAGAGCGGCGACAACATTGTGGTGGACGCCGGTGCCTTCGCCGTGACGGTGCCGAGCGAGCGCAAAGCGCCGTTCCTGCCGCACGTCGGCAAACAGGTCATCATGGGCGTCCGCCCCGAGGACATCCACGACCCGAATTACGCGCCGCCCGGGGTGCATCAGGCGCCGGTCGACTCCTTCGTGGAGGTCACCGAGCTGATGGGCAACGAAGTCTTCCTGTACCTGAAGTCCGGCGATAAGAGCTACGTCGCCCGCGTGGACCCGCGCAGCCGTGCCCGCATCGGCGATAAGCTGCAGGTGGCCATGAACCTGGACAACATGCACCTGTTCGACAAGGCGACCGAAGCCGCCATCCGCTAGACGGCCGTCCATCCGCTTGCCAACGCTCCGGCCCCGCGCCGGAGCGTTTTTTTTTGCCCGGGCCGGGGTCCGTTGGAGCCGCCGGTTGGACCGGCTATAATCGAGAAGCGCGCCTAACTTTATGACCCCTTTGCCATGAGCCCTATTTCTCCCAGCCCGGCCGCCGGCCCGGCGGCCTCCATCGCCGCGGCCAGCCCGGTAAAAACCACGCTGATCCTGCCCGCTTACAACGAAGCCGCCGCCCTGCCGGCGGTGCTCGACGAAGCCTTTGCCGTGCTGGACGCCAGCTATGAAGTGCTGGTAATCGATGACGGCTCCACCGACGCCACCGCCGCGGTGGCGCAGCGCTACCCGTGCCGGCTGATCCAACACCCGGCCAACCGCGGCAAAGGCGCCGCCATCCAAACCGGCCTGGCCAACGCGCAAGGCGACCTGATTGTGGTGATGGACGCCGACGCCACCTATCCCGCCAGCGCCATCCCCCGCCTGACCGGCCTGCTGGAGCAGTACGACCTGGTCCGCTGCAACCGGCGCCGGAATACCGCGGCCATGCCCTGGATCAATCAGCTGGGCAACCGGATCTTTGACTGGCTGCTCTCGTTCGCGCACGGGCTGGACGGCTCGGATCATCTGAGCGGCCTGTACGGCCTGCGCCGCGCCGCCGTGCTCAAGATGCGGCTGGAATCCGAGGGCTTTGATATCGAAGCCGAGATCGGCATCAAGGCCCGGGTGCGCGGCCTGCGCGTGACCAGCTTTCCCATCGATTACCAATCCCGGCTGGGCGACAAGAAGCTCAACCCGTGGAAAGACGGCGTCTTGATTCTGGGGCGCATCCTGGCGATGTTCCTGCTCTACAACCCGCTGGTGACGTTTGTGCTGCCGGGGCTGGTGATTATGGCGGCCACCGGCGGGCTGGCGTTCGTCCTCAGCCGGGGACCGCTGATCACGCCCTTCTTTGGGCTGGATATCCACAGCTTCATCGTCGTCACACTGGGGATGCTGGCCTCTTTTCAGTTGATCATCTTCGGCATGGCGGCGGCGCTGTACGGGGTGGAGGCGGGGTATCAGCCGGCGCGCTGGCTGCTCCGCCTCAGTTCGCGCCTGCCCCGCATCGGCGGCGCGCTGGCCGGCCTGGGGCTGGCAGTCTGGGCGGGGCTGGATCTGGTGTACCTGGCCTACACCTGGCTGACCACCGGCGCCGGCCTGTTCTTTGATACCCAGCGCGTGGTGCTGGACGCCACCATCTTGGTGCTGGGTCTCCAACTGCTGTCGGCCGCGCTCTTCCTCTCGATTTTTGCCGGCCGGCTGGAGCGCTATCAACGCGCGCCGGCCGCCAACGCCTCCGAGCGCCCGTGACCACCCCGCCCGTGGCCTCGGTGGTGGTGGTCACCTACAATGCCCGCGACCACCTGGCCGAATGTTTGGCGGCCCTGGATGCGGATACAGCCTCGCCGCCGTTTGACGTCTGGGTCGTGGACAACGCTTCGCCGGATGGCACGGGGGCGCTGGCTCTGGAACTGACCGCCGGCCGCCCTGACCGGCACGCCCTGTGCAACTCCAGCAACCGCGGCTACGCCGGCGGCGTCAACACCGCCCTGCCCCACGCGCGCGGCGAGTTTGTGGCCGTGCTCAACCCGGATTGCCGCGTGACGCCCGGCTGGCTGCGGCCGCTCACCGAACTTTTGATCAGCCAGCCCCGGATTGGCGTCGCCTGTCCCCTGATCCTGCTGCAAGCCGACGGCCGCCTGAACGCCGCCGGCCAGGACGCCCACCTCACCGGCCTGGGTTTCAATCGCCTGATGTGGCGGCCGGCCGCCGCCGCCGGCGCCGCCCCCGCGCCCATCTCGGGCCTGCATGGCGCGGCGTTTGTCATCCGGCGGTCGGTGCTGGACCAGATGGGCGGGTGGGATGACAGCGGCTTTCTCTATCATGAGGATGTCGAGCTTTCCTGGCTGGTCCAGTTGATGGGCTTCGATGTGTACTGCCAGCCGCAGTCTCTGGTGACGCACGCTTACCACTTGACGATGTACCCGGAGAAGCTGTATCTGCTGGAACGCAACCGGTGGGCGATGCTGTTGACGTATCTGCGCCCCCGCACCCGCTGGCTCCTGGCGCCGTGGCTGCTCTTTACGGAGGCCCTGATGTGGGGCTACTGCCTGCTGCGCGGGCCGGCCTTTATGCGCGCCAAGGCCGCCTCTTACCGCTGGCTGGCGGAACAGCGCGAGCACCTGGCCCGCCAGCGCCGGCACGTGGAAGCTGTGCGCGGGCGCAGCGACGAGGAACTTTTGCGCCGGCTGCGCTGGAACTACAACTGGGATCAGTTCTTCAGCCTGGGCCGCGAACGCGGCCCGTCCACCCGCCAGCCCTCCGGCGGCCTGCCCGTTTCCCTGCCCGACGCCTAAACACGCGATGCGCGCGGCCGTCGTCATCCTCACTTACAACAGCCGCGGCTTTCTGGACGAGTGTCTCGCGAGCGTGGCGCGCCTGACCGCTCCCGTTGACGTGGTGGTGGCCGACAACGGTTCCACCGACGGCACCCTGGCGCATCTGCGCGCGCACTGGCCGGCAGTCCGCGCGCTGGATCTCGGCCGCAACTGGGGCTTTGCCGAGGGGTACAACCGCGCCCTGGCGGCGGTCACCGCCGAGTGGCTGGGCCTGCTCAACCCA
>JAGOBN010000343.1 GCA_017999235.1 Anaerolineales bacterium
TTGCAGCATTGCCAGGAGGACCTCGACCGCCATCTGTCCGGTGCCCAGAATGGGCTGGCGGATCGTGGTCAGCGGCGGCTCGGTGTGCGCGGCAAACGGCACATCGTCGAAGCCGACGATGGCCACGTCCTCCGGCACGCGCACGCCCTTCTCGCGCAGCGCGCGCAGGGCGCCGCGCGCCATCGAGTCGCTGGCCACGAAAATCGCATCGGGGCCGGCCGGCAGCAGGCGCTGGGCCACATGGTAGCCGCCCGCTTCGGTGAAATCGCCCTCGCCGATGAGCGCCGCCTCGGCCGGCAGACCGCGTTCGCGCAGAGCCGCCAGGTAGCCATCCCGCCGGTCAAGCCCGGCAATCATGGTCAGCGGGCCGGTAATGGTGGCGATGCGCCGGCGCCCGAGGCGGAACAAATAGCTGACGGCTTCGCGGGCGCCGTGGAAATTGTCCACGTCCACATAGCTCACATCCGAGAGGGAAGGATGCCGCCCCACCATCACGAAGGGGAAATGGTCCTCCAGCAACAATTCATGCAGAGGGTCGTCAATCACCGAAGAGGCAATGATGACGCCGTCGAGCAGGCCGTTGTGGGCAATCTGGTTCATGGTCCGGCGCTCGTGTTCCGGCTCGGCCAGCCACAGCATCATGGCGTAATCGCGCGCATTGCAGGCCGAGGTCACCCCCTGGATCAGAGCGGGGAAGTAGGGGTCGTCGAACAGGACCGAGACGTTGGCGGGAATGACCAGGCCGATGATGTGGGTCTGCCCCGAGGCCAGCCGCCGGGCCACCATGTTGGGCCGGTAGTTCAGCCGTTGGATCACTTCCAGCACGCGCTGGCGGGTCGTCTCTTTCACATTCGCGTCGTTATTGATGACCCGCGACACAGTGGAGCGGGACACACCACTGGCTTCCGCGATGGCCTCGAGATTGACAACGTCTTTCACAGCCGGCCTGGTTATGTTTAGAGCAATCTGTGTGTTTTGGGTCGAAAATTGGGAACGCTCCCAACAATTCCAAGAATACGCCAAGAATCCGGTTTGTCAATATGGATTACCTGACCAAATTGGACTCGATTAGGAGGTCTGCGATCGGTGTAAGTCGGTTTTTATGGACAATCAGGCCTAATTTCTGGCGTTATGGGTTGCTTTTTTGCCTTGATGGACGCGGATTCACCGTTACCAAGGGGTCACTTCTAGACTACGTATACAGCAACTTGGGAGCGGTTCCAGTTTTGTCGTTCTGGCTGGGGGTGGCGCTGTCCGACTCAGACTGCTGGGCGAGGGTGTTGGGAGCGGTTCCAGTGTGGTCTCCCGGCGCGACCGCTCCCTCCTTTGACACACGCCTGTCAGGGCCGCTATCCTGATCGCACGCTCAACCCGCTCACCCCTTCCGTGGAGGCCCACCATGGCCTGGGCTGCCCTCGCCAGCGCCTTGTTGATCTTTGCGGTGTTCGTCAGAAGTCTAATCAATGGCCGGCCGGCCGATCGCGCGCGAACTGGCCTCGCGGTGCGTGGTTGATGTAGCGGCGAGCGGTCGGCCGAGCCGCTGCCCGAACATTGGCTGGGCCGCCGCCTGTTTTGGTGGTTGGCCGCCGGGGGTGCGGTCGTGTTGACCCTGACTTAGCCCCGCAGTACACTGTCAGCGTGTTCGTCCGACCCACACCGGCGTCTCCACTGCCGGCGGGCTAACGCATGACCCCCAACCCCAACGCAGGCCTGCCAGAGACTTGAACACGGACCCGGGCCGGCGGGCGCCGCTGGCCGCGGCATGACTCGGCCGACGGTCAAGCAGGCAATTTTGAGGAGCCGCCCATGGCTGACAAGCAATTCATCCCGGATTGGACGCGCACCCCGCCGGTGCCGGGCTCGTACCGTTCGATCGTCAAGCAGGGCCGGCCGGATCAGATCAAGGTGCCGTCCGACCGGTACTTCGCGCTGCTCCAGCGGCAGCTGCAGCTCACTGACGAGTTCTTCGCGCACAAGCAGGACGGCAACCAGCCGGTGGGGTCGCTGCCGCCCGTGGACCTGCCGGCTGGCGCCCTCGAGGCGTTGACGGCCATTGTTGGAAGCGAAAACGTCCAAGTGGACGACTATAACCGGGTGCGGTACAGCCACGGCAAGCTGCAGGAAGAGCTGTTCAACCTGAAGCGCGGGGTGGTGCACGAGGTGGCCGGGGCGGTGGTGCATCCGCGCACCAAGCTGGAAGTGCAGGCGATTGTGGCCTATTGCCACGCGCGCCACATCCCGATCTACGCCTATGGCGGCGGCTCCAGCGCCGCCAAGGGCTTGCTGCCGCAGCAGGGCGGCCTTACCCTGGTGCTGAAGACGCACCTGAACCAGGTCCTGGCCGTCAACGAGCACAACCACACCTGCCGAGTCCAGGCCGGATGCCTGGGGCCGCAGTTGGAGGCGGCCCTTAACCAAGCGCCGGAGCGCTTCCAAACCAAGCACCGCTTCACCGGCGGCCACTTCCCGCAGTCCTTTGAGCTCTCGAGCGTCGGCGGCTGGATCCTGACGCTGGGCAGCGGGCAGGCGTCGACCTACTACGGTGAGCCGTACAACCTGGTGCTCAGCATGGAGATGATCACCCCGGCCGGCGTGATCAACACCAGCGACTACGTCACCACGGCCACCGGCCCGCGCGTGCTCGATATGCTGAAGGGCAGTGAAGGCGCCTTTGGCATCCTGGTCGAGGTGACGCTGAAGATCTTCCGCTATATGCCCGAGAATCGGCGCTATTTTGGGTACCTCTTCCCGGATTGGCCGCGCGCGATCGAGGCCGCCCGGGAAGTGTGCCAGGGCCAGTTTGGCCTGCCGGCCGTCCTGCGCCTCTCTGACCCGGAGGAAACCGACCACAGCTTCCAGATGTATCCGCCGCCGGCCCCGGTGGACTGGCTGCTGAGGAAGCTGGGCTACCCGCCGGGCCGGCGCTGTCTGTGCTTGGGCACCGTCGAAGGCGACCGCGACTTCACCCGGTTAGTGGCGCGCAAAATCGGCGCCCTCGCGCGGCGGTTCGGCGCCCTGCCGCTGGGAACCGGCCCGACGCGCCGTTGGGAGCAGGACCGCTACAGCTCCTTCCTGATCAGCGAGGCGACCACGGATTACGACCTCATCATCGACACGGTGGAGACCCCGGTGCGGTGGGACAACGTGCATGCGATCCGCCAGGCGGTGCTGGATTACGCCCACTCCGTGCCGGGCACCCTGTGTCTGAGCCATGCCTCGCACTTCTATCCCAGCGGCGCCAACCTGTATTTCATCTTCGGCCTCAAAGGCGGCGTGGATGAGTACATCGCCTACCGGACCGGGCTGATCGACGCCATGGTCAAGGCCGGCGGGTCGCCCAGCCATCACCATGGCGTAGGCAAACTGATGCACCCGTGGATGGAGCGGTTCCTGGGTAAGACCGAGTTGGACGTGCTGCGCGCGCTGAAGCGGCACTTCGACCCCCATACCATCATGAACCCCGGCTACCAGCTGGGTCTGGACATCCCGGATGAATTGAAACGCTGAGACCTATACCATCCCGCCGCTGGAGCGACCCACGGCGGCAGCCTCGCGGCCGGCCGCGCTGGGAATGGAAAGCCTGCCATGCGCCGATTTATTGAAACCCCCTGTCCCAAGACGTACGATGTGATCATCGTCGGCGGCGGCATCACGGGCGCGGCCGTCGCCTATGAGGCGGCCGCGCGGGGCCTGGCGGTGGCCCTGGTGGATAAGGGCGATTTTGGCGCGGCCACCTCGGCGGCCACCTCCAAGCTGATCCACGGCGGCCTGCGCTATCTGGCCAACGCCGAGTTTGGGCTGGTGCGCGAGTCGCTCCAGGAGCGCCGCATCCTGGAGAACATCGCGCCCAACCTGGTTCACCCGCTGCCCTTTCTGATCCCGCTGTATGCGAAAGACACGCGGCGCAGCCCGTGGGTGATGGAACCGGGCATGCTGCTGTATGACCTGTTGTCCTATGACAAGGGTTTCACCTGGGATCGCGCCAAGCGCCTGCCGGCGCATCGCTTTCTAACCCGCGCGCAGACCGTGGCGGCGGAGCCGATCATCCAGCCGGCCGGCCTGCTGGGCGCCATCCGGTTCTATGATTGCGCCAGCTTCGCGCCCGAACGGCTGACCCTGGCCTTCGTTAAGTCGGCGGTCCGGTACGGCGCGGACGCCGCCAACTATGCCCGGGTGGAGACCTTTCTGCACGCCGCCGGCCAGGTGGCCGGCGTGGTGGTCCAGGATCTGCTCCACGGCCGGACGCTGGAACTCCGCGGCCGGCTGACCGTCAATTGCGCGGGGCCGTGGGCGGACCTGGTGCTGGACGCCGCCCGTGCGACGCTGGGAACCCAGCACATCCGCCGCTCGGAAGGCATCCACCTCGTCACGCGCCGCCTGACCCGCGACCATTGTGTCAGCGGGCTGTCCCCGGCCGGCCAGGCCTTCAACCTCATCCCGTGGCGCGGCCATACGTTAATCGGGACGACGGACCGTGAGTATACGGGCGGCCCCGATGACTATTGCGTAACGCGCGAGAAAATCGAGGCGCTGCTCACCGACGTTAACGCAGCGCTGGGCGCGGACGCCGCCCTGCGCTACGCGGATGTGCAGTTTGCGTACGGCGGCCTGCGCCCGTTGGTTGACGCCCAGAGCCGGGATACCCGGCGGGCGTCCCGGCGCTACGAAATCTACGACAACGCGGCGGACGGCCTGCCGGGTCTGATCACGGTGGAAGGCGGAAAATACACCACCAGCCGGAACTTGGCCGCGAACGTCTTGAAGCTGGTGCTCAAACAGCGTGGGCAAGCCTGGACGCCGGCGACCACGGCGCGCACCTACCTGGCCGGCTGTGAGATTCCGGATCTGGCGGCCTTCATCGCCGCCGCGCAGGCCTCGTACCCGGATTTTTCGCCGCGGACCGTGGTGTATCTGGCCCAGCTCTACGGGACGGAACTCAGCCAGGTGATGGACTTGGCCCGCGGTGACCCCGCAACGGCCGTGGCGTTGAACGCGGAGGGTGAAATGCCGGCCCAGGTGCTGTATGCCATCCGGCAGGAAATGGCCCGCACCCTGCCTGACCTGCTTTTCCGGCGCACGGGTTTGGGGACCTTGGGACACCCGGGCGTCCAGCCGCTGGAACTCATCGCGCAGACCGCCGCCCGCGAGCTGAACTGGAGCCAGGCGCGGCTGGACCACGAACTGGAAACGGCCGCGCGGGCGCTGTCAGTTCCGGCCTA
>JAGOBN010000344.1 GCA_017999235.1 Anaerolineales bacterium
ACACCGAGATGGCCCACGGGGTGTGGTATCCGCGTGGCGGGATGTATCAGGTGGTGGAGGCGCTGCTGACCATCGCGCGCGAGGCTGGCGTGGAGTTGGCCTTCCACAACGCCGTGGAACGCGTTGACGTGCGCGCCGGCCGCGCCCAGGGCGTGGTCCTGGCGGATGGCCGGCGCCTGGCCGCCGACGTTGTCCTGGCCAACGCCGATCTGCCCTACGTCTATGACGCGCTTCTGCCGGACGGGGAGCTCGCGCGGCCGCTGGCGCGCAAGCGCTTCTCGTGCTCGGTGATCAGTTTCTTCTGGGGACTGGACCGGCCGTATCCGGCGCTCGGCCCGCATACGCTGTTTCTCACCGACGATTACCGCGGCAACTTCGAGGGCCTGGCCCGCAATGAAGCGCTGCCCGAGGCGGCCAGCCTGTACCTGCACGCGCCGGCCCGGCTGGACCCGGCCATGGCGCCCGCCGGTCAGGACACGCTGACCGCGATTGTCCCCTGCGGTCATCTGGCCGAAGACCGGGAACATGGCCAAGCCGATGAGCAGGATTGGGGCGTCCTCCGCGACCGGGCGCGGCAGATGGTCTTCCAGCGGCTGGCTCAATTAGGTCTGACGGATGTGCCGGCCCATATTAAATTCGAGGTCGCTTACACCCCGCTCTCGTGGCGCAAACGTTACAATCTGATGAAGGGCGCCACCCACGGGCTCTGTCACAACCTGACCCAGCTCGGCTATTTCCGGCCCGGCAACCGGCATCCGCGCTATCCCAACCTGTATTTCGCCGGCGCCAGCACCCGCCCCGGCACCGGCCTGCCGACCGCGCTCATCTCCGCTCGCCTGGCGGCGGAGCGGATCATGGCCGACCTGCAGCTTAATTAGCCGCTGTCCGCCAGGATGGAGGCTGAAAACGCGAGTAACGATGCCGAGACAAAACCGCGTCACTCCCTTTAGCGCCCTGGTGGCTGTCTCCGAGCGCGGGACGCTCATGGGCAATCGCGGCTGTCTGCATGACGACCGCGGCCAGATCCGGCGCGCCTTTCAAGGCCGGCGCTGGATCATCTGCCGGCTGAGCTTCAAGGGCCGGCGGCGGATTGTCATGACGCCCGGCCAATACACTGAGCTCTTTTTCCTGGATGAGGCCACGGCGCTGGCCGCCGGCCATCGCCCCTGCGCCGAATGTCAGCGGGAGCGGTTCAACCTGTTTCGCGACTATTGGCGGCAGGCGCATGGCGGCGGCCGGCCGGCCGCGACCGAAATCGATGCGGCCCTGCACGCGGAGCGGACTTCGGAGGCCGCCCGGCGCGCTCACCTCTGCGAAAGCCTCGCCGGCCAGCCGGATGGAGTCATGCTGACCGACGACGAGCAGCACGCCTATCTGGCGGCCAATGGCCGGCTGTTCCGGTGGAGCGCCGGCGGCTACGAACCGGCCCAAGCCGGCCGGCTGCGTTTACCGGCGCGCCTCCTGACACCGGCCGCCATCCTGCGGGTGCTGCGGGCCGGCTACCCTGTTGATATTCACCCTTCGGCGGGCGGCGTTTGATCGGTGGTGAAGATTCAAGCTGACAGCCGGTGCGGCTGGCAACAGAGAGACCCGAGAGGGGGACGCGAAACTTCCCCAGGTGCTTTGGGGAGCGCCCGAACCGGCTGATCTAACCGCCCGGCCTGACAACCTGCGGCTCCCGGTCACGCATGGCGTTGCCGCTGGCGCGCCGGCCGTGAGCGGCGCATTGGTGTGCCTGCCCAAGCCCATGTCGGAGTGCGGGTAGTCTAGTTCACTCTTTTCGCCCCGCCGCCCACCATCATCACGCCCCTTGGTGGCTACGCGCAAATACTGTCGGCGGTTGAGAGCGGGGCCAAGGCTGGCGCCAATAAGCGGCCCAGCGCCCGCCGGCCCTCGTTCAGCGGCGGCGCATCCCGGCGCGTGACCCAGGTGCCGGCGGAATGCCGCTTAGTGGGCGGGCGCCGCCCGCCCATCTCAACGTGATATACCAACCCCGGCTCCGTCCGCAGCCATCGCACAGACAAGGCGCGCCGGGGTGATTCAGGCGCCCGCTGTCCAACGCACGTCCGCCGGATACGACGGCTCAGCGCATTTCACCGCGGCATCAACGCGAACACACCCCAGCCCAGGTATTCACGCGTGTACGCGGCGTAGCGCGCAGGCTCCGAGGTCAGCTTGGCTCGCACCTCTTTCGCGAACTCGTCTCCGGGATTAGCTTCCAGCCAGCGGCGCATGGTGAGCCATTGGGCCGCCTCATATCTGTCCCAGTCGTCTTGGTCAGCCAGAACCATTTCAACGACATCGCAGCCAAGGCGGCCGAAAGACGCGAGAAGTTCTGGGAGCACGAGAAAGTCGGAGATTGAGTTGGCCAGGCATTCTTTGGCGATCGCTTCCGTCGGCGGCAACCGCCGCCAGTAGGGCTCGCCAATGAGGATAATCCCGCCGGTGCGGAGGCTCCGTGCCAGAAGCTCGATCGTGCCGGCGACTCCCCCCGCGATCCAGGTGGCACCGACACAGGCTGCCACACTGGCTTTCTCGACAGAGACATAGCCGGCCGCATCGCCATGGATGAACTTGACTTGCTGGGCAACACCGAGTTCTGCCGCCCGGCGTTTGGCTTGCTCGGTGAACAACGGGCTCATGTCAATGCCGAGGCCGCTGATGCCGTGGTCGCGTGCCCAAGTGCACAGCATCTCCCCCGAACCACTGCCGAGATCGAGCACTCGGGCCCCCGCTCCTAGACGCAGCGCAGCGCCGAGCGTGGCGAGCTTTTCGGGCGTGATCGGGTTGTGGATACGGTGAGCACTCTCAGCGATGTTGAATATCCGGGGGATGTCCATTGGGGAAGATTTCCTTACGGGTGTGAATAGATCCGGTCAGGGCCTGTTCGCGGGTTAGGCCGGTAATGGGCAGGCGGCCTGGGGGGAAGGGCCACGCCTCGGCGGGAGAGCGTCTCACGCCGGCAGGCAGGCCACCAACGCCGGCGGCAGATCGCCCACATAGGTCAGCACCACCCGCTGGCCGGCCCGCGTCAGCGCCATGTAGAGCTTGCGCGTGTTGTCGTGGACCAGCTCAGCGCGTTCATCGTCCGAGAGGCGCAGGCTCTGCTCCTGCTCGAAGAGCTGGTGAACGCCGCACAGGAACACGATCGGGCTCTCCAGGCCGGTGACTGCGTTCAGCGTGCACACCCGGATCGCGTCGCCGCCTGTCCCTGCAGCCCCTGGCGAATGGGGGGCCGCCTCCTTCGGATCCACGACGGCTTCGGCGCCCAGCTTCAACCGCAAACGTTCCAACAAGCGATCTTGACCCTGCCAGTTGGCATGAATGATCAGGATGTGGCGCTTGGGTAAGCCTTCCTTCACCAGCCGCTCGACCTCGTTCACCACCCGCGTAATCTCGTCCTGCTCGCTGGTGAGCGGGATGACTTCCGGGAAGGCGCCGCCCGGCATCTCCAGCAGGTCGGGCGGGACGAGGTCGTCATCGTCCTCGGGCAGGCGCGTGCGGTAGAGCAGCGTGGCGAAATCCAGGATCTCGCGCGTGGTGCGGTAACTTTTCTTCAACCGATGGACGCGGCCGCGCACCTCCAGGCCCACGGCCGCCCAGGATTGCCGGCGCTTGAGGAAGCCCTGCTTGGGGTCAGCCACCAGGAAGAGATGCCCCACACCCGGCTTCACGGCGCGCTTGATCAGCTCAAACCAGATCGGCGCAAAGAATTGGGCCTCGTCCACCAGGAGGGCGTCATACTGCGGCAGCTTCACGTCGCCGGCCTGCAGCCAGCGCCAGATCTGGCGCGGCACGTCGCCCCAATCCATGCGCCCGCGCCGGTTGAGCTCGGCCTGGTAGGCTTCAAAAGCCGTGAACAACTTCTGGCGCTGGGCTTCATTCAGGGCGAAGCCCCGGCCGGCGCGGTCCGCGGCCAAGTAGTCGGCGCGCGAGAAGATCAGGCGGTCCTTGCACCAGTCAATCTCGTCGTGCAGCATCTGCTCGGAGATGGGTGTATCCGCCAGGTGGGCGTGCCAGACATCGGTGACCAGCTTCTCTTTGGAGCCGATGCCGATGGGCTTCTTGAATTCTTTCTCGGCCGGCCAGAGCTGGCGGCACCACTGGTAGAAGGTCTGCCATTGCACGGCCTTGCCGGCCGGGTTGAGCGTCTGGTAGCGCGCCTGCAGGTCGTGGATTAGGGGCTGGTTGTGGGTCAGGCCCAGGATCTTCTTGTGCGGGTAAAGCTGGCGCAGAAGCATGGCCCGGTAAACGACGATCAGGGATTTGCCGCTGCCGGCCACGCCGTTGATCAGGCGCAGGTTGAAGTCGTTGACCGTGGCCCGAGCCTCGTCCGTCAGATCGAGGTCGGTCTTGAGCGCCCGCTCCTGATCGTAGTCCAGCAGGAACGGGGTCAGCCGGGCGGTGGTGTAGCGTTCCACCAGCTCGCGCGTCTGATGGCGGTGTCCGCGCTCGGTCTTATCGCTGCGTACGGTGAGCGCGGCCGGGATGACGACCTCGGGCGTGAAGGCCGCGCGCACGCGCGCGATCTCGTCCTGGGTCAGCGGCTGGCCCGCGGCCTCCTCCAGCCAGTGCGGAAAAGCCTGGGCCGAGAGTTTCTCGCGGCCGGCCCAAGCGACACCCGCCGGCACCTCAGCCAGGCCGCGCAGCCGCACCAGCTCCGGCTCCTCCAGGTTGGGGAAGACCACGACAACCGGCAATTTGGCGCTGGCCTCCGGCCAGGCCGCGAAGTGCCGGCCCATGAACCCGGTCAGGGCCTGATGCTCGGCTTCGGCGGGCCGGGACAGACCGGCCGCGAACAGCCCGGATTGGCCGAAGACCTGGGCGCCGGCCGAGGTCAGGGCCGCGACCTTGATCAGCAGGCCGCGCCCATCGCGCCCGCGGATCCAGAAGTCCGGGCCCGGCTCGGGATGGATAGACAGCCGGTGCCAGACGGCGTAATCCGCGTCGGGCAGTTTCTTGAACAGGCTGAAGAAACGCGCGATATCGGGCGAGGTGGTGATGGGCAGGGTTTCTGGAAATAGGACGGCCATACGGCGCAGGCTTACGGCAAGGTCATTTGAGTACAGGACGAAATCAGGTCACGGAAGAGCGCGACCGCAGCCTGGTCCTCTTCCGACTCAGGCTCGGCGCGCAGGACGTGCTGGCTGCCTACGATGATGAGCTTGGAACGCGGCCGCGTGACCGCCACATTCAGGCGTTCGGGCTGGAA
>JAGOBN010000012.1 GCA_017999235.1 Anaerolineales bacterium
GATCTGGTGGATCTCAAAGCGGCCCACAAAGGTGGTGACCACCACATACAGCAGCGCCGCTTGCAGGATGGTTTGGCTCAGGTCCCAGACCAGCCGGCGCAGCCGCGCCCAGGGGGCCGGCGCCGGGGGCGCGGGTTCAACGGGCGTCGGTTCAACCGGCGCGGGCTCCGGCGCCGGGGTGGGTTCGCTGGGAAAGCTCATTTACCCGCCCTTGCCTGGCAGGATGACGGGACCCGGCACTCCGTTGCCGCCGCCGCCGCCGCCGTCCGGCACGGCGGGCGTGGTGGGCTGGCCGCTGTCCAGGCCGAGCAGGCCGCGCACAAAGCGCACCACCGTATCCCAGAAGCTTTCCGGCGCCGGCGCCGGCACTTCCCCGCCGGGGATTTCTCCCTCGCCCGGGATTTCCCCGCCGGGGATACCGCTGTCCAGGACCTCCACGGTCAGCACCGCCGTGATCTTTTGCGGCTGGTTGAAATCGTCGGTGTAATCCAGGGTCACGGTCAATTCCAGCGGCCCGGGCTGATCGGGGATCACGGTGGCGTCCAGCGGGAAGGTGCCGCCGGGGTCCAGCGCCCCGATCAGCAGGACGTTGTTGCTGAACTGGCCGCCGGCGCCGCTGACCCGCATATTCCCCAGCACGGAGGTGTTGCGGCCCAGGTTCACCACCTGCACGGGCAGCAGGTTGGGCTGGCCCGCAAACAGCGGCCCCGGATCACGATAGAAGCTCAGTTCCACCGCCGGCGTCTGGTAGACCAGCAGGGTGATCACCTGATCGTCCACGTAGGTCTGGCCGCGCTCGTCGGTGTAGATGAAGGACAGCTTGAGCGGATACGCGCCGGCCTTGGTGGAGGCGTTGACGATCAGCGTTTGTTTAGCCGTCAGCGTGGCGCCCAGATCCAGCTCGCCCAGCGACTGCACATTGGAGGACTGCACCGGCGCGAAATCCGTGAAGGAGCCGCTGCCGCCGGAGACGCCGCCGGGGCCGGGGGTGCCATCCCCGGAGCCGGCCGAGCCGCCGCCGACGATGAGTGTGATGCGACGCGCCGCCGCATTGCCCACGTTATCCACCTCCAGCGCCAGGGTGAATAACGAGCCGGGCTGGAGCTTGTCTACGTCGGCGCGGTAGGCCGAGACCACCAGCTGCGGGCGGATCAAGGCGCGGGCGGTGGCGGTGGCGGTGGGCCGCGCCGTGCCGGCCACCGGCTGAACCACCGGGAAGGTCAGGGCGAAGGAGTCGGTGAACGCCGCGCCGGCCTCGTTGGTGTAGGTGACCTTCACTTCCAGGGTGGCGACCTTCTTGTCCGCGACGCCGCGCGTGGCATAGAGCGGCTGGAAGAAGCGGTTGGTCTGGCCGGCGCCGAGCGTGCCCACAGCCCGCAAGCCGCCGGTGGCGCGGGGCAGAAAATCGCCGGACACGAATTCGGCCACGATGTTGGAGGCCGTCCCGCCGCCGGCGTTCTGCACCGTCATCTCAAAATCGTAATCGGCGCCGGCCATGATTTGCGGGGAGCTGGCGCCGTAAGAGATCACCACCAGCTGCGGCCGGGCGAAGGCCGTGGCCGGCGGGGTGGCGCTGGGCGCCGGCGTGGCCGTGCCGCCGGTGATGCTGAGCGCGTTGACCAGGCTGGCGCCGGTGCCATCCGGGTTGAGGACGCGCACCGTGTACGTGCCGGGCGGCGCGCCGGCCGGGAGCTGCGCCGTGAGCAGGGTGGCGGCTACCACGCTGGTATCCAGCGCGCCGATCCCGTCCACGATGACGAGCGTGCCGGTGACGAAGTCCGAGCCGGTGACCGCCAGCTGCGCGGCGGTGGCATTGCTGACGACGCCGGGCTGCACGCTGGCGATGGTCACCGCGGCCGGCGCCGCCTGCGTGGGCAGGGCCGCGCGCGCCCAGGCCAGTAATCCCAGCGCCAGCGCCAGCGGCGCCAGCCAACGGAGGGGGGAGTTGAGACGGTTGATCATGCGGGTGAGCTCTCGTTCAGAATGAGGTTGGCGCGGGCTTCATATTCATCGGCCGAGACCACGCGCCCATCCAGGATGCGCACGGTGGCGGTGGCAAAGCGCGTCAGGCGCGGGTCGTGCGTCACCATCAAGACGGTCCGGCCCTGCCGGTGCAGGTCGGCCAGCAGCTGCATCACCAGCACGCTGGAGGCCGAGTCGAGGTTGCCGGTGGGCTCATCGGCCAGGATCAACTGCGGCTCATTCACCAGGGCGCGGGCGATGGCCACGCGCTGCTGCTGGCCGCCGGAAAGCTCCGTGGGCCGGTGCTGGGCGCGGTCCGCCAGCCCTACCAGCCGCAGCAGCTCCCGCGCGCGTTCGCGCCGGTGCTGGACGGAGGCGCGCCGGAAGCGCATGGGAAACATCACGTTTTCCAGGGCCGTCATGCTGGAGACCAGATTGAACGATTGAAACACGAAGCCCACCGTGCGCCGGCGGTACTGCGCCAGCTCGTTCTCATCCAGATCGTCCAGCGTTTGGCCGGCCACGGTGATGCGCCCGCCGCTGGGCCGGTCCAGCCCGCCGATCAGATACAGCAGGGTGCTCTTGCCGGAGCCGGACGGCCCGATGATGGCCGAAAACGTATTCGGGGCGATGGCCACGTCCACGCCGGCCAGCGCGTGGACGGTCTCGCGCCCCATCTGAAAGGCCTTGCGCAGGCCCGTGACTTGAATGAACGGCTCCGCCATACGCGCGCTAAAAGAACGGCCGGACCACTTGCAGGCCGTCGAGCTGGGCGAAGGCGAACCCTGGCAGGGCCTGCAGCGCCAAGACGACCAGGATGACCGCCAGGGCGCCGGCGATCACTTTGCCGGCGGCCAAGCCGGAAGCCTGCCGGCCGCCGATCATCAACAAGACCGCTTGCCAGATCACGTAGAGGTCCACCAGCGCCAGCCCTTCCCGCAGGAAAACGGCGGCGCCGGCGGCGTCCACCGGCACAAAACCGGACAGGCCGGGGCTGCTGATGAGGGTTTGCGTGCTGAGCGCGTAGCCGGCGCGCACCAGCGCGCGCAAGGCCAGCGGCAGCGCGGCCCAGGCCACCACGTTGAGGGCCTCGCGCGTGGCGCTGCGCCCGCCCAGCATGGTGAAGATCAGGTGCAGCAGCGCCGCCGTCAACAGCCAGCCGATCCACACCCCCAGCCCGGCCATGACGGCCGGCAGGACGTAGATGAACACCGGCCCGGAGGTGGCCTGCTGGGCCTGCATGAACTGCGCTTGCATGTCCGGAGTCCAATACTGGAAGTCGGGCGGCAGCACCACCTGGCCGCTGGCCGCCAGGGCCTGGCGCACGCTGCCCACTGCCCAGACGCGCGCCAGTTCAGCCAGCATCAGGATGAGCAGGGGGGTCAGCCAGGCATCGCTGGCCAGGGCGACCATGTGCCGGAAAGCGGCGCGGGGGCGTACCAACATGGGAAAGAGCCAATCCCATTGAAAACGGCGGGGCCGGGTCTCGGCAGGGAGAGAGGCGCTGAGTTCACTCATAGGCTTGATTTTACTCTGAAGACTCAAACTTGGACTACATAAGGCTGATTATGACACGCAAGTCTGATCGGCGTCGAAGACTTTAACGTCCCCGCGGAAGCCTGGGTTCCCCGCCGGCCGTTTCACTCTCGCGGATTTGCCGCCGGGCGTCTTCCGTCCCTGGTCTGATTTATACTTCGCGCCATGCCCCGTTGGCGCTCCTGGTTATCCCTCTTGATCGTGCTGCTGCTGTGCGCGCCGGCCGCGTGGCCCTTTTTTCAGCCGGAGCTGGCGCGCACCAATGACACCCTGCCGCACCTCTACCGCGCCATTCAGTTGGACGCGCTGGTGGGCGCCGGCGCTTTTTTTCCGCGTTGGGCGCCGGATCTGGTCTTTGGGTACGGGTATCCGGTCTTTAATTTCTTTCCTTATCTCGCGCACTATCTGATTGTGGCCGCGCACCGGCTGGGTCTGGATTTTGTGGCCGCGTATCAGGCGGCCGGCGCGTTCACGTTGGCCCTCAGCGCCGGGGCGGCCTGGGCGCTGGGGCGCGAACTGGACGGCGAAGCCGCCGGCCTGGCGGCCGGGGTGGCCTACGCTTACAGTCCCTACCTGCTCTACGACGCGCACATCCGCGGTTCGCTGCCGGAATCGCTGGCGCTGGCGCTGCTGCCGCTGGCCCTGCTTTTTCTCCGCCGCGCCGCGCGGGGCGAAGCCGCGGCCGGCGGGTGGGCGGGCCTGGCCATCGCCGGCTGTTTGCTGGCGCACAACGGCGTCAGCCTGCAGGCCATGCCCTTCTTGCTGGCGTACGCGCTCTTTGAAGTGTGGCTGATGATGAAGGAGTTAGGCGTCACGGATTGGAAAGCCAGCCTAACCCCGAATATCTCCCTCGTAAAGCGTCTTGCTCCGGCGCTGCTCCCTTTCCTCCTCGCCGCCCTGCTCTCCGCTTTCTTCTGGCTCCCGGCGCTGGCGGAAGCCAGCCTCATTCAGATCGAGCGCGGCACCACCAACGGCGGGATGCTCTATACCGACAACTTCCTCTCGTGGTTTGAGCTCACCGCCCTGCCGCGCGCGCCCGTGGACCCGGATCTGCTCAATCCGCCGGTGGTGCGCGCTTTGCCGCTGGCGGCGCTGGTGCTGGCGGCGTTGGCGGCCATGCGGGCGCTGATGACGCCCGGCGCCGCGCTGTCGCGGGCGCGGCTGCTGTTCTGGCTGGCGGCCGCCGCCGGCGCCACCGTGCTTATCCATCCTGTCTCCCAGCCGCTGTGGGAGGCGGTGCCGCTCCTGCGTCTGACGCTGTTCCCGTGGCGCTTGCTGGGGCCCGGCGCGCTGTTTCTGGCGCTGGCCGCCGGCGCTCTGTTTGCGCCCAGCCCCCATGCCGCGGCATCTCTGCGGCCCGGCGCGCGGTCTCTGGCCCCTGGGAGGTGGCCGTTGCCGCTCGCGCTCTGCCTGCTGATCCTCGCCGGCTTGCCCTGGGCCTCGCCGCCCCGCGAGCCGACGCCCGCCGCGCCCGGCCTGGAAGCGCTGGCGGCGTTTGAGAATCCGCCGGTCTTCATCGGCACCACCACCGTGGGCGAATATTTGCCGCGCACCGTCCAGGCGTTGCCGGCCGATTCAGCCGCGCGCCGGGACCGGGCGGCGCGGGCGCGTTTTGCGGCTCCCGGCGCCGAAGTGGCGCACGCGGCCGCCGGCCCCTTCCAGGATGTCTTTAGCCTCAATGCGCCGGCGCCGCTGACCTTTACCTACAACCAGTTCTACTTCCCCGGCTGGCAGGCGGTGCTGGATGGCGCGCCGGTCACCCCGCGGGTCACCGAGCCAGACGGGCTGATGGCGGTGGCGGTGCCGGCCGGCACACACACGCTGACGTTTACGTTCGGAGATACCTGGCCGCGCACGGCGGGCAACACGCTCGCGCTCATCGGCTTGCTCGCTGCCGCCCTGGCTTTCCTTCCGTGGCCCGGCTCTCTCAAACCGGCGGGCGGTGTCCGGCGTGCTTCTCCGTTGACGCGTGAGTCTGCGGCCTGGGGGATCCGCGATCTGGCCCTGGTATTCGCGGTCGCCGTGGCCTTGCTGTTCGCCCGTCCGTTCCTGTGGGACGCCGGCCGCACGCCTTTCCTTCAGCCCGGCCTGACCGAGGCCGGCCTGCGCGGCCTCGCGCAGCCTCTCAACCAGGATTTTTCCGGCGAACTGACTTTGCTGGGCTGGGAAGCGCCGCGGCCGGCGGCCGGTGATCAACCGGTTCCGGTGACGCTGTATTGGCGCGCGAATCACCGGCTGGGGGTACCGTACGGCTTCGACGTGCGGTTGGTGGACGCGGCCGGCCAGACGTGGAGTGAACCCGGTCCGCGCCGCCCGCGTGACTGGCGCTTCATCCCCGGCACCGATTTCTGGCCGGCCGATCAATACGTGCTGGACGCCTACCAGCTCACGCCTTTGGCCGGCGCGCCGGCTGGCGAGTATCAGGTGCGCGTGACGGTCTTCTCCCTGTATGATTTCCGCACCATCGGCCAGGCGCGCCTTGGCCCGGTGGCCCTGACTTCGGCCTCGCGGCGCGCGTGCGCGCCGGACCCGCTGGCCGACCTGGACGCGGTGATTTTGCAGGGCGTGGCCTTCCGCCCGACCCAGGCGGCCCCCGGCGATGACGTGACCGCCGATCTGTGTTGGGCGGCGGCGCGGCCGGCCCCGGCGCTGAACACGGCCCGGCTGGTGCTCAAAGACCAGGCTGGCCGCGCCGTATTAACCCAGCCTTTGGCCGTGGACACAGCGCGCTGGCGGGCCGGCGACGTGGTGCGCTTCCAACTGCCCGTGCGTCTGCCGGCCGGGCTGGAGACCGGGACCTATCATTGGGTGCTGGCGCAAGCCACCGCCGCGCTGGAATTGGGTTCGCTGGCCGTGACCGCGCCGGAGCGCGTCTTTTCACCGCCGGCCTTAGGCCACGCCCTCCAAGCCGGTCTCGGCCCGGTCACGCTGGCCGCCGCCGACGCGCCGGCCGCGCTCGTCCGGGGCGCGCCGCTAGCGGTGACGCTGGTCTGGCGCGCGGACGCGCCCCTCCCGGACAGCTACCACGTCTTCGTCCATTTGACGGGCGCGGACGGCTTGGTTTACGCCCAATCGGACGGCCTCCCGGCGGCCGGGGCGCGCCGCACTTCCGGCTGGCTGCCGGGCGAGTACGTTGTGGAGACGCGGACGCTGGAGGTGCCGGCCGATCTGCCGGCCGGGACCTATGCCCTGTTCGCGGGCCTGTACCAGCCCGAGACCGGCGAACGCCTGAGCACGCCGGCGTTTCCAGATGGCCGGGTGGCGGTGGGGAGCGCCGCCATGCCGTGAGTTGTCATTTGTCCGGCCTCCATACTACAATCCTCCCGCCATGAGACGCCGCCAACCGTTTTACCTGCAGCCTCGTTTCGCTTGGATCGTCGGGACGCTGGTTCTTGTCGCGCTCCTGTTGGCGCTCTACGTGGACGATCTGCTGGCGCTCTACGCGCCGTTTGGGCAGGCGCTGACCGGCCCGGTCGCGGGCGAGCCGGATCTGTGGCCGGCCTTCTGGAGCGCCGTCGCCTCCTTCGCCTTCGCGGTGATCATCCCCATCTTGGCGCGCGAGCTGTTCTACCGGCTCGTCTCGCAATTCGTGCTCCCGGTCAGGACTCCGGAAGAGCGCCGGCACGCGATGGAGCACTTTCTCAACTACTCGTCCGGCTTGCCGGGGCCGCTGGTCTTTGTCAAAGACGGGCGCCTGATCGCGGGCGCGGGGGAGAAGGGCGGCGCGTCGCACAACGCCGGCGTGGCCTGGGTCAACAGCGCCAGTTGTCTGGTTCTGCGCAGTGACACGGCCTTCACCCGGGTGCGCGGGCCGGGCGTGGTCTTTATGCGGGGGGGGGAATATCTCACAGATGAGAGCACCTTGGATTTGCGCCTGCAGACCCGCACGGCGGAAGCGGTGCAGGCCCTCACCCGCGACGGCCTGCCCGTGACGGTGGACATCACCGTCACGTTTATCCTGGACAGTGGTGAGCCCCAGCCCCTGCGGGACTGGGTTGATCCCACGCGGCCGCCCTACGGTTTCAGCCCCCGCAGCGCGGCGGCGGCCGTCTATGGCCAGCCCTACCGTGACCGCACCCGCGGCCTGTGGGCGGATCTGCCGCCGCTGGTGGCCGCCGACGTCTTCCGCGAGGAGTTGATGGCGCGGGATTTCGAGTCGCTCTTCAGCTCCTCGGACGCCGGTCTGCCGCTGCTGGCCGGCCTGCAATACCAGGTGGAGAAACGCTTGGCCGGCACGCTGGCCGCCGAGCCGGCGCGCGAGCAGCAGCTGCTGGCCGAGCGCGGCTTGCGCGTCACCGGGGTGCGCTTCGCCAATTTGCAGCTGCCCGAGGATGTCCGCAAAAAGCGGCTGGCTAACTGGCGCGAGGATTGGAAGAGCCGGGCCGGCGAGCTGGCGGCCGATAAAGACCCGGTGATCCGCCGGGCGAAACAGCAGGGCCAGGATGACGGGCGGCAGAGCGTGCTGGAAGAGCTGACGCGTCCGCTGGCGGGCCTGGCGCGCGCCGGCGAGACGCCGGACCGCAAGGCCATCGCCAGCGCCCTGGCGGAAGCCACGCGCCGGCTGACACAGGATCCTGCCTTGCACGGCAATGCCAATTTAGTTGAGACCCGGCGGCTCTTGGAAGACCTGGAACTGTGGGTCAAAGGCTGGCGGGACGTATGAAAGCCACCCGCTTCCCCGCGCGCAGCCGCGGCCGCGACGACCCCTGGCGCGAGATCCGGGAACGCGGCCGGCACTTCCTGGCCGGCATTCTGGCCCGCGATGAAAACGGGCCGCGTTTCCGCACGCAAGTCGTCATCGGTTTCTTTATCGCTCTGTGGGGCGGCGCGGCCCTGGTGGAACGGCCGCTGCCGAGCGCGGCGCTGATGGAGAGCCTGCTGGCCGGCCAGCCCGTGCTGGTGGCCGGCTTCCTGCGGGCGCTGCTCACCGCCGGCCTGGCGCTGTTCTCCCTGGAAACCCTGCGGCACCTGGTGCTGCCCGGCTTGATCGTCTTTCTGGGCCTGCGGGACGGCGCCCGGTATCTGGACGACCTGTTTGAACTGAAGGATTTTTCCGCCGCGCAGAACTACCTGACCCTGGCGCTGTTTGGCGGCGCGTACCCGGTGATGGAGATCAAGGACGGCGAGGTCACCCCTGATTCCCGCCGCACCACCCTGTACCGTATCGGCGGGCCGGGCTATGTCAAAATTCATTTGGGCAACGCCGCTTTGTTCGAGCGCGTGGACGGCGCCGCCGATGTTTCGGCCGCCGCCCGGCTGCATTTCTTGCACGGCTTTGAGACCTTGCGCGAGGTGATCGACCTGCGCGACCAGATCCGGCACCGCACCGATATGGAGGTGTACACCAAGGACGGCTTGCAGGTGAAGGCCGTGGATGTGCAGGCCATCTTCCGCATCTGGAGCGCCGGGCAGGTCCGCAGCCAGGGGCTGCCGTATCCCTTCGACGCGCAGGCGCTGCGCCGCGTGGTGTATGGACGCGCCGTCGGCGCCGGCGGCTTGGCCGCGCCCTGGGCCGAGGCCGTGGCCCAGCAGGCCAGCGCGGCCGTGACCCGCTATATCGGCAGCCACTTGCTCAAGCAGCTCATCGCCCAAAAGGAGCGTCAGGGGATCACCTCGGCCGCCGAGCGCACGGCCGTCACCACCGGGCAGGCCATCGGCAGCAAACCGATCCTGCCCGCGCAGCTGCCGGCCAACACCCGCCAGCGCCTCTCGCTCTCCATGTACTCCGAAGCCACCGCCCAGGAGTTTGAGGAGGCCGGCGTCGAACTGATCTGGATTGGCGTGGGGACGGTGGAGACGCCCGATGACGTGGAGCAGGAGCTGATTGACGCCTGGCAGGCCGACCTGTCCGCCAGCCTCAAGAGCCAGCGCTACAACCTGGACGACGACCGGCGCAAAGCGCGCGGCCAGGTCCTGGAGAAGTTTGTGGGCGAGATCGCCGAATGGTGGCGGCGCTTTACCTCCGGTCCGTCGGCCGCCAGCCTGCAGCGCCTGAGCGTGTTCGCGGGCGAACCGCTGGAGGCCGTCCGGGCCGGCTTCCGCGAAAAGACCGGGGACGAGGCCAAGCTGCTGGGCCTGTTTCACCTCAAGCTGACCGAACTGCGCGAGGCCCTGAATGGCCGCGTCCCTCTGAGCGAGACCGCCGAACACGGGTTGGCGCACATCGCCGCCGCCACCCGTATCATCATCGGCGGCGAGGACGCGGAACCGGAACCGGAATCAGCCGCGGCCGCGCCGCTGGATGAACTGCTGTTTGATGTGCTGGCCGCCGGCCAGCGGCTGGTCTGGCAGGGCGCGCCCATTCGCGTGGCCGAGGTGATCCGCGCCGGCGCGGCCCCCGGCCTGGTGATCGAGCGCCTGGACGGCCAGTTGTTCCCGGCCGAAAGCGGCGTGCCGGCCAGCCGCCAGCAGTTCCTGTCCCGCTCGGATTTTGAAGCCCTGCTGCGCGCCGGCGAATTTGAAGCGCTGCCGGCCGAAGACCGGGCGCCGCCGCCCGCGGCCGAGCCGCTCCGGCCCCCCCTGGCCGCCGCCGCGGTGGTGGAAGGCCAACTGCTCTGGTGGCGCGCCGTGCGCGGGCTGGTGCGCGTGGTGGAAGTGGTGCGTGAAGGCCGGCGCGGCGTGTTTGTGGAGCGCCAGAACGGGCGCGAATTCACCAATCCGTCGGACCTGCGGCGCTTTATCTCCCTGCAGGACCTGGACAGCCAACTGGCCGCCGGCGATCTGCGGCCGGAATAATCCCCGAACAGTTGAGGATGCCATGCCTGAATTAATCTATCCGCCCGCGGTGCGCGCGGCGCTGGAAGCGCGTCGCCCGGTGGTGGCGCTTGAATCCACCGTGATCTCGCACGGCCTGCCGTGGCCGGAGAACTTGACCCTGGCCCGCCGCATGGAAGCCGTGGTCACGGCCGGCGGCGCCCAGCCGGCCACCATCGCCCTGCTGGGCGGCCGCGTCCACATCGGCCTGGAAGCCGCGCAACTGGAGCATCTGGCCACTTCGAAAAGCGTGTGGAAGATCAGCCGGCGCGATTACCCAGTGGCCATGGCGCAGCGGCGTGACGGCGCCACCACCGTGGCCGGCACCATGATCGCGGCCGCCTGGGCCGGCATCCCGGTCTTCGCCACCGGCGGCATCGGCGGCGTGCATCGCGGGGACGGCACCGACATCTCGGCCGACCTGCCGGAGCTGGCGCGCACGCCCGTGATTGTGGTGTGCGCGGGCGCCAAGGCGATCCTGAACCTGCCGGCCACCCTGGAGTGGCTGGAGACGCACGGGGTGCCCGTCATCGGCTATCAGACGGACGAGTTCCCGGCCTTCTACTCGCGGGAGAGCGGACTGAAGCTGGAGGCGCGCGCCGATTCAGCGGCCGAGGTGGCCGCCCTGGCACGCGCGCAGCGGGAGGCGGGGCTGACCGGCGGTTTGCTGGTCTGCGTGCCGTGCCCGGCCGAGCAGGCCCGGCCGGCGGCGGAGATGGAGCGCGCCATCACCCAGGCGGTGGCCGAGGCCGAGGCGCGGGGCGTGCGCGGCAAGGCGGTGACGCCGTTTCTGCTGGCGCGCCTGGCCGACATCACCCACGGGGACAGCAAGACCGCGAACCTGGCTTTGTTGGAGAATAACGCCCGCGTCGCCGCCGAGATCGCGGTGGCCGTGGCGGCGTAAGGCCGGCGCCTACGGGGTGGCGCTGGGGTCCGGCGTTTGATCGCTGATCGTGAAGGTGGCCGTTCCCAGCCACTGTTCGCCGCTGAAAATCCACACGGTGTAAACGCCTGCCGCCCAGGGCTGGCCGGCGTTGTCAAATTCGGCGAAGCCGCAGCCGCCGGTGCTGCCATCCCAGAGCAGCGTTTCCATCGCCACCACCGCGCCGTTATACAGCCACACATCCGACCATTCAGCGCCGGGCAGCCAGCCGTCATAGTCAAACAGCGCGTACAGCGTCTTGGGCGGTGAGGTGAAAGTCTCGGCCACGCCGCGCTGGGCGCTGCAATCGTTAAAACGGCTGAGGCGCAGGTTGGCGATGATGGCCGCCGCCGGCGGCGTGATGGTGAGCGTGCCGGCCGGCGGCGTGCGGCGCGCCAGAGGCAGCCCGGGCGTCATATTGACGAGGAGGGCCGGGCCGGACGTGGCGGCGGGTGCGCTGGCGGTGAGGGCGGCCGGCGCGGTGGCAGTCTCAGCCGCTGTTGTGGCCGACGCCAGCGGAGCGGGCGTGTTGACGGCCGGCGCCGCCGCCGTCAGCGCGGGGATGGCCGAGGGGCCGGACGGGCTCGCCCAGCGCGTCACCGCCGGGCCTAGGCCGGCCGTCAGGCCGGCGCCGACCAACAGCAAGACCCCCCAGACCAGGTATTTCCAGGCGCGCAGCACGGTCTGGCGGCGCAGCCGAAAATAGGACGAATACGAGGCCTGGCGGGAACGGATCAGGAGCAGGCCGCCGGCGCACAGCGCCACAACTCCCCCCCCGAGCAACAGCGCCGCCGCCCAGGAGACCAGCCTCTCGGCGGAGACGGGCATATCTTCTTTTCACTGGTGACAAGATGGACAGCTTGGGGATTATAACATCGCTGTTCGCGCGTTTCCGGGCCGGCGCCGGCTGGGACAGGCGGTTCAACCGCGGCGCTTGAGAGACCAGGTGGAGTATGATGCAGGGTGAAAACGGCGCGCTGATAGACGGGAGTTCACGATGGGCTATTTATTGCTGGCGGGCGGGGCGGAGTTCACGGGCGGCATGGCGGCGCCGGATCGGTTGGCGCTGCGCCGGGCCGGCGGGCCGACGGCGCGCCTGCGCGTGATCCCGGCCGCGGCCGCGCCCGATCACAATGACAAGCGCGCCGGCCACAACGCCGTGCGCTGGTTTCGGGGCCTGGGCGCGCGGGATGTGGATGTGGTGCCGTTGACCAATCGCGCCGGCGCCGAGAACGCCACGGTCGCGTCCGAGCTGGAGCGGGCGCGCCTGATTTACCTCTTGGGCGGCTTCACCCATTACCTGGGCCAGACCCTGGCTGGCAGCGCCAGTGCGCGCGCCCTGCGCGCCGCTCATCAGGCCGGCGCCGTGATTGCCGGCAGCAGCGCCGGTGCGATGGTGCTGTGCGCGCAGTATTTTGACCCACAGGAGGGGGAAATGCGCGCCGGGCTGGGGTTTGTGCCGCACGCCTGTTTCATCCCGCATCATGACACCTTCGGGCGCAGCTGGCCGGAGCGGCTGGCCCCGCGGCTGCCAGAAGCGGTGCTGATCGGCGTGGATGAGCAGACCGCGATGCTGGATGATGGCGCTGGCCGCTGGGAAGTGGCCGGCCCGGGCGCGGTGACGCTCTATTGGCACGGGCAGGCGCACACCTACACCGCCGGCGCCACATTCACCCTGCCGGCCGGCCCGGCGTAAGCGCCGCTTACGGCTGGTCTACAAACTCCCGCCGCCCCACCACGGCCGCCAGACCGCTATCCTGGCCGGCCTCATCGCGCCAGGCCCAGCGCGGGGATTCCTCCGCGTTGGAGGTGGAGACCACGTACGCGAACGCCGCGCCCAGCCCCGGATAGCGGCGCAGCGCGCCATAGTAGCGCGCGTATTGCTGAGCCACCATCGGTTTGGGCTGCTGCGGGTTGCCAAACTCCGTGATAAACAGCAGCGCCTCGGGAAAGCGCTGGCGGTAGCGCGTGAAACCGAAACCGTCGCGGTCGTCGGTGATCTCGCGCTCGTTCACCCAATAGGCGTGCACGCCGATCCAATCCGCGGCGCTGGCCGCGGCGCTGGCTTCGCCCAGGAACTGCTCGGAGTCCGCCCGGCCGCCGGCTTCCAAGGCCGGCCCCGGCGAGAGGCCCGGAAAGCCCAGCTTGGCGTCCGGAAAACGCGCCTGGTACAGCTCGCGCACCGCCAAAAACCAATCCGCAAATTCGCGGCCGTCGCGCCAGCTCCCGCCCCAGCCTTCCAGCCGCAGGTTGGGCTCGTTGTGGATCTCGATGTACCGCACGGCCGGGTCGGCGTCATACAGCCGCGCCACGTCCGCGGCCGTGAACTCGAAGAACTGCGCGGGCGTGACGGTGCGGCCCTCGCCAAACGGCAGGAAGGCGCGCACCAGGATGAACATCTCCGGGTTAAGCGCCCGCAGGCCGCGCACAGACTCGGCCGTGGCGTAGGAGGTCAGCTTGACGGCCTCCAGTCGGGCCGCCGCCATCACCGCCAGGTCGGCGGGCTGCAGTTCGCCGTCAGAGCGGCCGTGCAGACCGATGAGACAGCGGCCGGCCGGCCAGAGCGTGAGCCAATCCACATCGCGCTGCGGCCCGTAGCGCAGGCCGGCGTAGATGCGCGTATTGAGCAGGGTCTGCAAAATTTCCGGCGCGGTGACCGGGATGAGATCCAGCCCGATGCGCGGGTTGGCCTGCTTGATCAGCGGGAGCAGATCCTCGGGCCAGAAGCCGGGGTTGACGATGGTGACATGGGAATAGCCGCGCCAATCCACGCGCCGCGGATCGCGCGCGAAGTGGATATCCGGGAAGAAGGCCGCGTAGGCCAGGGCCGCCGCGCCCCAGGCCGCCGCCTCTTCCGCCGTGCGCGCCGGCAGCAGGAAGAGCTGGTAATCCGGGAGGAGGGGGAAGGTCATGGAAGAATTGGGGGATTAGGGGATTGGGGGATTGAGTGATTAGGGAGTTAGGGATTGCAGATTGGTGATTGCAGATTGGTGATTGTAGAGTGATGGTTGTGAAAAAGTTGCCGCACAATAAACGCGAGCGGATTTCTACCAGCCAGCCTCTAACCTCTAGCCACTAACATCTACCCCATCATTCTTATACGCCAAACACAAACTCCGCAGCACACACCGCCCGCATTCCGGGCGGCGGGCATGGCAGACCTGACGCCCGTGGGTGATGAGGTTCAAATGCGCCGGGCCGTAAGCCTCCACCGGGAAGAGTGCTTCGAAATAAGGGTGACAATCATCGGCGGACAGCTTCTCGGGCCGCAGACCCAGCCGGCCGGTGACGCGGTGGACATGCGTGTCCACGGGGAAGGCCGGGACGCCGAGTGAGAACAGCAGCACGATGGACGCCGTCTTGGGGCCAATGCCGTGAAACTGGGTGAGCCAGGCGCGGGCTTCGGCCGGCGGGAGCTGCTTTAGGAAGGTGAGCTCCAGCGCGCCGCGCTCCACCGTGATGGCGCGCAGCACCGCCTGGATGCGCGGGCCTTTCTGGTTGGCCAGGCCGGCCGGGCGGATCGTTTCAATCACGTCCTGAACGTCGGCGTCGCGGACGGCCGCCATGCTGCCAAAGCGCGCGCGCAGCAGTTCAAACGCGCGGCCGCTGTTGAGGTCGCTGGTGTTCTGCGAGAGGATGGTGGCCACCAGCTCGTCCACGGCCGGCAGGCGCTCACCCCAGGCGGGGGTGCCATATTCGGCCAGCAGGCGGGCGTGGATGCGCAGCGCTTTGCGCGCCAAGGCGCGGTCGGGTGGGGGGAGGGCGGTGGCCATGCGCGGATTATACGCCGGGGCCGGCCCCAGAGTCAGCGTTGGCCGGCGGCGTAGACGGCCAGCGGCACCAGGACCTCATGCAGGTCGAACGCGTGCCACTCGTTGTCGGGGTTCAGCGCGTTAGCGGTGAACAAGGTCCCGCCCAGCACATAGGGATCGCGCCGCATCTCGGCGTCGTACCACTGGAGCACGTTCACATACGCCTGCGGCCCGCTGGGGCCGATCCCGTTCTGCAGCCACCAATCCACGTAGCCCTTCCAGCCCAATCCGCCCGCGTCGCCGCAGGACGGGTGCGGCTGAACGCCGTCAATGCCCAGTTCGCTGATGACCAGCGGCACCGCGCCCAGGCCGCGCGGCTTCAGCAGCGCCTCGTACCAGATCCGGTAACGCAGCGCCAGCGGGCCGGCCGTGGCGCCGATGGCGGGCGCGCCCGGGATCACCCCGGGCAGGTTGACGTTCGTCCCGCAATCGAAAGTGGGCGAACTGTATTCATGCAGGTGGAAGATTCCGCCGCAGCGCTGGGCCGCTTCCAGCGCCGGCAGAAAGTCGGCCATCAGCGCGTACTCGGGGACGCCGGTGGAGAACCCGCCCACGGCCGCGCGCAGGCCGCGCGCTTGCATGGCGCAGGCCCGCGCCGCTTCAAACTGGGCGAACCAGCGCATGCGGTCGGGGTTCTGTGGCACAAACTCGTTCCAGCCCTCCCAGTAATCGGCGGCCGGGTTGGCTTGATATGTGGCCAGGTTGATATCCACATACGCCTGGCCGGCCAGGGCCGGGTCCACGGTCTGGATCCACTCGCTTTGTTCGGGCAGCACGCGCCCCAGCGTGACCGTTTCCGGGGCGATGGCCTTGACCTCGGCCAGCCAGCCAAAGTCTCCCACCGCTTTAACCACGCGCGGCTTAACGCGGCGGACGAACTCCATCACGTAGGGGTCGCTCGTTCCCATGGCGTGCAGGCCGAGCTTGCTGGCGGTTTGGCCGGCCAGCGCCTCCGGCCACGGCGGTGGGGTCTCGGTGGGAAGCGCCACCGCGGCGGGCGGTTCCGCGGTCGCCGGCGCCCCCCCTTGGCCAATGATCGGCATATAGACCATGCTCCCGGGCGACGGCGCCGTAGTTGCGGCGGTGGCCGGGCTGGCGGGGGTAGGCGGAACAGTGGCCGAGGGCGCGGCGGCCGGGACCGTAACGGCCGGAGCCGGATAGGCGCTGGGCGCCGGCACGGCGGTGTGGGGCGAGCGGGTTGAGGTCAGGGCGGCGGCGGGATAACCGGGCGGAGCGGCCGGCGGCGCAGCACAGGCGGCCAGCAGCCCCAGGCCCGCCAGCGCCCAATAGAGACGGCGGATCAGCATTGTGTGTTTAGGGTTGGGAGGTGAGATAGTGCGCTAATGGAACCAGGACGTCATGCAAATCATAGGGGTTCCATTGGCCGTCCTGGGCGCCGGCGGTAAAGACGGCGGCGCCCAGCACATACGCGTCCTGGCGCATTTCCCGGTCAGCCCAGGCGAGCTGGTTGACGTAGGCGTTCGGGCCGTCAATGCCCAACCCCTGCGTCTGCCACCAGCCGGCGTAGTCCTTCCAGGTCTTGCCATTGTAAGGATCGGGGTCGGGGCAGTTGATGGCCGGCAGCGCGTCGATGCCGTATTCGCTGAGCACCAGCGGCAGATCGCCCAGACCGCGCGCATTCAGGTAGCCCTCATACCAGAAGCGGTAGCGGAAGGTCAGCGGGCCGGCCGGCACCTTGAGCGCCGGCGCGCCGGGGATGATCCCGGCTTCATTGGTCCGCACGCCGCACGACATCAGCGGCTTGTTGTATTCGTGCAGATGGAAGATCCCGCCGCAGCGGTGCGCGGCTTCCAGCGCCGGCAGGAACAGCGCCATCTCTGGGTAGGTGTTGGGCCAGCCCACGGCAAAGCCGCCCACCGCGGCCTGGAACCCCAGCGCCTGCATCTGGCAGGCGCGCGCGGCCTCAAACTCCGCATACCAGCGCAGTTGGTCCGCCGAATTAAAGACGTACTCATTCCAGCCTTCCCAGTAATCCACGGCCGGGTTGAGCTGATACTGTTCCAGGCGTTCCTGGATGTACTGCGCGGCGGCGGTCTGGGGGTCGAGCACCAGCACCCCGCTCTCATCCTGGCCGTAGAGCCGGCCGACCGTCACGGTGTCCGGCGAGATCTGTTTCACTTCGGCCAGCCAGCCAAAATCGCTGACCGATTTGACGAGGCGCGGCCGGGCGCGGCGGATCAACTCGAAGATGTACGGATCGCGCGGGCCCAGGGCGTGCAGGCCCAAGCGGCTGCCGCTCAGCGCGCCGGCCTCGGCCGGCCAATCCGCGGTGGCGGGGGCCGCCAGCGCCATAAACGCCTCCGGCTGGCGCGGGGGCGCGGCGTAGTGCAGCAGCGTCAGCGGCAGATAAAGCCGGATCGTCAGGGCGGGGACACTCGTGTTGGCCAGGGGCGCCTCCGGGGCGCGCGGGTCCGGCGCGAATTCCAGCGGCGATAGCCAGCGCCAGAGGGTATCGTTGGGCCGCGGCACGGGCGTCGCTCCCGGCCCCGCCGAGATGACCACCGGCTGCGTCGGCTCCGCGTGCAAGCCGGCGTCCGGCGCCGCTGTATAGAGCGGGGCGACTGCCATGGCGGCCGCGGCATTCTCCCGCACCAGCAGAGTCAGCACGCCAATGCTGCTGATCAGGATAATGCCCAATAACCAAGTGAGTGTGCGCGTCCGCCGGCGGCGATGAGTTCGCATCTTATGCGGCAGTATCGTCGGGCGGCCGGCCGTTGTCAATCGTACATAAGCCATATTCCCAAAATGGACATGCTATACTCCGCGCGGCACACACGGGAGGCGGGCTTAATGAAGATCCCTACGATTTTGATTACGGGCGCGAACGGCGAGATCGGCCACGGGCTGATTGACAATCTGGCGCGGGCCGGCAGTGTGCGGCTGATCGCCTTGGACGTGCGCCCCTTGGATCCGGCGCTGCAGGCGCGCTGTTATCGCACGGTGGTGGGCGATATCCTCGACCCAGCGCTGTTGGAGCAGCTGTCGGCTGAGCACGAGATTTCCAGCATCTATCACCTGGCGGCCGTGCTCTCCACCAAGGCGGAGCGGCAGCCGGCGCTGGGCCACCGCGTCAACGTGGACGGCACGGTGCAGTTGCTGGAGATGGCGGCCGAGGAAGCGCGCCGCAACGGCCGCGATGTCACCTTTGTGTTCCCCAGCTCGATCGCCGTGTACGGCCTGCCGGATCTGGAGCGCAAACGCGCCGCCGGCCGGGTGCGGGAGAACGAGTGGTGCGAGCCGCGCACCATGTACGGCGTCAACAAGCTGTACTGCGAGCAGCTTGGCCGGTACTACGCCAATTATTACCGGCAGCTGGATCAACAGCCGGCCGCCGGCCGGGTGGATTTCCGCGGCCTGCGTTTCCCCGGTCTGATCAGCGCGCTGACCCTGCCCACCGGCGGCACCAGCGATTACGCGCCGGAGCTGCTGCACCACGCCGCCCAGGGCCTGCGCTACCACTGCTTTGTGCGCCGGGATACGCGCATCCCGTTCATGGCCATGCCGGACGCCATTACCGCGCTGCTGCGTCTGGCCGCCGCGCCGCGCGAGCAGTTGACGCGCTATGTTTACAACGTGGGCGCGTTCAATCCGTCGGCCGAGGAACTGGAGACGCTGATCCGTGGCTCGTTCCCGGAGACCCAGGCGGATTTCCTGCCGGACGCGCGCCGGCAGGCCATCGTCGATTCCTGGCCGGCGGATGTGGATGATTCCGCCGCGCGCGCGGATTGGGGCTGGAGTCCGCGCTATGAGCTGAACAGCGCCTTCGACGAGTACCTCATCCCGGCCGTGCGCGAGCGTTACCGCGCATGAAGGGCCGGTCCGGCCGCCGCGTTTGGCTGACTCTGGCCGCCGGCCTGTGCCTGGCCGCCGGCTGGGGTTTAGCCGCCTGTTCCCCGGCCGACCCCGGTTTGGTGGCCCGCGCCGTGGCCGGCACCCTCACGGCGGCGCCGTCGCAGACGCCGGTGGTGGTGGTGGTGACGGTCTGGGCGCCCACGCCGCCGCCGAGCGCCACCCCGGCCGCCGCTATCACGCTGCCGCCGTCACCGACCCCCGCCCCAACCGCCACCACGCCCGCCGGCCCGGCCCCCACGGGCGCGCCGGCCTTGGCCGATGATTTCTCGCAGCCCTCCGGGTGGACGCTGGGCGAGGATGGCGTGCTGCGCGCGGCGCTGGTGGACGGGCAGCTGGAGCTGACGGTCAAAGAGCCGGATCAATTCCAATTTCTGTTTGATACTCAGCGGCGCGCCGGCGATTTCTACGCGGAGTTGACGGGCCGCGCGGCCTCCGCCTGCCAGCCCCGGGACCGCTATGGCTTGTTGTTCCGGGTTCAGGACGGCGGCAACTACTACCAGTTTGAGGTGGACTGCGCCGGGCGCTACCGGCTGGCCAAGCGGGTGGCCGGCCAATTAACGGCCCTGAAGGATTGGTCCCTGGACCCCGCCATCCTGACCGGTGACGGGGTCAGCAATACGCTGGGCTTGCGCGTGCAGGGCGCGCGTTTGGAGGCCTGGGTGAACAACACGCCGGTTTTCCAGACCACGGACGCGGCCTGGCCGGAGGGCGCTCTGGGGCTGATCGTCGGCTCCGATCCTTCGTCCGGTTTTAGCGCCCGCTTTGATGATTTGCGCGTGTGGGTGTTGCGCTGAGCGCGCCGGCTGGGTATTAC
>JAGOBN010000345.1 GCA_017999235.1 Anaerolineales bacterium
GGGGCTCGGAAATGGTCAGGGTCTCCAGCGGGCCAGGGGTGATCTGGGAGATCGGCAGATTGAGGTTGGGCAGATTGGGGCCGCAGGCCAGGGCGGCCAGGGCTAAACTGAGGATGACGGCTAACGGGCGTTGCATGGTAGGCTTCTCCTAAAAGCGTAGTCTGGTAGTGATACGCACCCGGCCTCGGCGGGTTGCGTCAGCGTTTATTGTAAGCCGCCGGCCGGCCGGCGTCGTCCGGCGAAAGGCGTATGCGCCGGCCGGGAACCGCCGCCGGCATTCGCGGCGTCTCACTTGTTATGAAGTGAAGGAGAGCTACCATGCGGACTGCACTGCGCTTAACTTGGCTGGCGACCGCCCTGGCCGCCCTGGCCGCCTGCGCGCCGCTGGCGGCGCCGGCCACCCCGGCGCCGGCGACCTCGCCGCCGGATCAGCCGGTGGCCGTCACCCCCGGCCCGGCTTCACCCGCGGCGCCGGCGCCCAGCCAGCCCTATGACCCGCAGCCCGGCGACGCGCAGTGGGTGCGCGGCGAGGTCTTTCTCACGACCCAGGACCTGCTGCAGGCGGAGAGCTATCCGCCGCAGATCACGCTGCGGCTGGCCGGCACCCTGCCCACCCCGTGTCATCAGCTGCGCGTGGCAGCGGCGGCGCCGGACGCGCGGGGCCAGATCAAGCTGGAGGTCTATTCGGTGGCGGACCCGGCTCAGATCTGCATCCAGGTCCTGCAGGACTTTGAGCAGGCCGTGCCGCTGGGGAGCTTCCCGGCCGGCGCGTACACGGTCTGGGTGAATGACGCGGTGGTGGGCGAGTTTACGAACTAGGCGGCCTACCCAATCCGGCAGGCCGGCGCGTATATACAACTCTAATGCGCCGGCCGCTATACTCCATCAAGCGCGCCAGGGACTCGCAGTATAATCTTTTGTAATGCCGTCCCCGCTGCCGGTTGATCACGACCGCTTGGAAACTGCGCGCAATATTTGGCTGGCCACGGTGCGGCCGGATGGACGCCCGCACCTCGTGCCGATCTGGTTTGTGAGGGTGGCCGGCCGCTGGTACATCTGCACCGGCCCCGCCAGCGTCAAGGCCCGCAACTTGCAAGCCAACCCGCGCGTGGCGTTGGCGCTGGAAGACGGCGATCAACCCTATGTGGTCGAAGGCCGGGCGCGGTTGGTGGCGCCCTCCCCCGCCGTGGCCGCCGCGTTTCAGGCCAAATTCGATTGGGATATCACCGCCGACGCCGAGTACGGCGCCGTGTTTGAGATCGAAGTTATCCGGCAGGTTTTGGGAGCTACCGACGCCGGGCGCTAGACGATGGCGAAGCGCACAGCGCTTGGCTGGAACGAACGGCGCCGCCGTTCGTCGTCGTCGGCCGTCCGGCGTTTCAAGGATACCCCGCTATGATGCGTTTCGACCGTTTCACCGAACGCGCGCAAGATGCCGCCGCTCGCGCGTATGAAATCCTCCAGCGCTACGGCCACACCCAGGTGGATACCGAGCATATCTTGCTGGCTCTGCTGGAACAGCCGGAGGGCGTGATCCCGCAGATTCTGGAGCGCATGAGCGTCGACCAGGAGTTTATTAAACGCCGGCTGGATGATGTGCTGCGCGCCTCGCCGCGTGGCGCCGTCTACGGCTCCGGCGGCACCGGCCAGGTGTTTATCACCCCGCGCGTCAAGCGCATCGTGGATCTGGCCAACGACGAGGCCGGCCGGCTGAAGGATGAGTACATCTCCACCGAGCACCTCTTCCTGGCCATTCTCTCGGAGCGCAACACCGCCGTGGCCCGCATCCTGGCCGAAGCCAGCGTCACCAAAGAGCGCGTCTTGGACGCGGTCAAAGAGATCCGCGGCGGCCAGCGCGTCACCGACCCGCAGGCCGAAACCCGCTACCGCACCCTGGAAAAATACTCGCGCGACCTGACGGCCTTTGCCAAGGCCGGCAAGCTAGACCCCGTCATCGGCCGGGACAGCGAGATCCTGCGCGTGATCCAGGTGCTCAGCCGGCGCACCAAGAACAACCCGGTGCTGATCGGCGAGGCCGGCGTGGGCAAGACCGCCATCGTCGAGGGCCTGGCCCAGAAGATCTCCGACAACGACGTGCCGGAAATCCTCTCCGGCAAACGCGTCCATCAGCTCGACCTGGGCGCCATGATCGCGGGCTCGCGCTTCCGCGGCGAATTTGAGGAGCGCTTGAAGGCCGCCATCGAGGAAGTCCAGCGCTCCGAAGGCGACATCATCCTGTTTATCGACGAACTGCACACGGTGGTGGGCGCCGGCGCCGCCCAAGGCGCCATGGACGCCAGCAACATGCTCAAGCCGGCCCTGGCGCGCGGCGAACTGCAGTGTATCGGCGCCACCACCCTGGACGAGTTCCGCAAGCATATCGAGAAAGACCCGGCCCTGGAGCGGCGCTTCTCGCCCGTCTACGTGGACGAGCCGAACGTGGACGACACCATCCGGATGCTGCGCGGCCTGCGCGACCGCTACGAGGCCCACCACAAGGTGACCTTTTCGGACGCCGCCCTGGTGGCGGCCGCCAAGCTCTCCCAGCGGTATGTGACCGAGCGCCGCCTGCCGGACAAGGCCATTGACCTGATGGACGAGGCCGCCGCCAAGCTGCGCGTGGCGCTCTACTCCCTGCCGACCGAGCTGAAAGAATTGAAGATCGCGGTGGAGAAGCTGACGGCGGAAGAAGAGCAGGCCGGCCTGCAGCGCGATTATGAGCGCGCCGCCTCCAAGAAGGCCGAACGGCTGCGCCTGGACACCGAGCTGAAAGCCAAACGCGACGTCTGGGAGAAGGAACACCACCTGGATGAGGTGGTGGACGAGAAGGACATCGCCGAGGTCATCTCCCAGTGGACGGGCATCCCGCTCAACCAGATGATGGAGACCGAGGCCGAGAAACTGCTGCACATGGAAGAGCGCCTGCATGACCGCATCATCGGCCAGGACGACGCGGTGCGCGCCATCGCCGACGCCATCCGCCGCGCGCGGGCCGGCATGAAGAGCCCCAAACGCCCGATCGGGTCCTTCATCTTCCTGGGTTCCTCCGGTGTGGGCAAGACCGAGCTGGCCAAAGCCCTGGCCGAGTTCATGTTTGACGACGAGGATGCGCTGGTGCGCGTGGATATGAGCGAGTACCGCGAACAGCACACCGTCAGCCGCTTGTTCGGGGCGCCGCCCGGCTACGTGGGGTATGACGAGGGCGGCCAGCTGACCGAGGCCGTGCGCCGGCGCCCGTACCGCGTGGTGCTGTTTGACGAGATTGAGAAGGCCCACCCGGATGTCTGGAACGCGCTGCTGCAGATCCTGGATGACGGCCGGCTGACGGACGGCCAGGGGCGCGTGGTGGACTTCCGCAACACCGTGCTGATTATGACCTCCAACCTCGGCACCGAGTTTGTGCGCAAGTCCGGCAGCCTGGGCTTCCTGCGCCGCGGCGACGACGGGGGCGGCGAGGACGCCAACAACGAGAAGATCGAGCGCGCGCTCAAGGCCACCTTCCGGCCGGAGTTCCTCAACCGGATTGACGAGATCATCACCTTCAAGCCGCTGACGGTGGAAGACGTGGAACGGATCGTGGATCTGCAGATGAAGGAAATCCAGGAGCGCCTGGCGGAGAGCCACGTCATCGTCCAGCTCACCGCCAGCGCCCGCAAGTGGCTGGCCCGCGAGGGCTTTGATCCGGCTTTTGGCGCGCGCCCGCTGCGCCGCGCTTTGCAGAAATATGTGGAGAGCCCGCTCTCGGTGAAGATGCTGCAGGGCGAGGTGAAGAGCGGCGACACGGTGACGGTGGACTGGGTGGAGGGCGAGGGCGTAAAGTTCCAGCGCGCCCAAGCCGAAGCGCCGGCCGAAGTGCCGGCCTAGCCTAGTCCGGATTAACCCGAGTTTACGGCCGGCCGCCCATGGGGCGGCCGGCTTTTTTTATGCTGGCCTTCTGACCGAGCCTGGCGGAAATGTTCTATACTGGGCGCGCCGCCTATCTCGCCTGTCGGGAATTGCCCCGGAAAGCCCGGCCCTATTTATGCCACCTCGGACACCCGCCCAGCGCGCCCGCCAGCTCGAACTCAAGATCGCCAAGCTGCGCGCCCAATTGGCGGAGGCCGAGGCCGCCCGGCGCGAACTGCCGGCCGCCCCCCCGGCGCCGGCCGAGCTGGACTGGCGCGCGCACCAGCAGAACCTGCAGGCGCTGATCGAGAACTCCGACGGCAGTGTCTGGTCGATAGACCGGCACTATCGGATGATCGTGGGCAACACCCGGTATCTAGAGAATGTCGGCGCCGCGCTCGGCCGGCCGCTGACTCCGGGCGAGGACGTGCTGGCGCTGCCCTTGCCGCCGGCGGCGCTGGCCGAATGGCGCGGCTACTATGACCGCGCCTTGCGCGGTGAGCAATTCAGTGTGGAAGTGCCAACGCGCTTCACGGCCCAGCCCCGGCACGTTGAGTATCGCTTTAACCCGATCCGGACCGCCGCCGGCGAGGTGGTGGGCGTCACCGTCTTTGGCCGGGACGTGACCGAGCGCCAGCAGGCGCAGGCCCGGTTGACCAAGCTGGCCGAGCGTCTGGAATTGGCCGTTCGCGCGGCCGGCCTGGGCATCTGGGAATGGGATATCCAAAAGAATGAGCTCATCTGGGATGACCAGATGTACGCGTTGTACGGCGTCCAGCGCGCGGACTTCGCGCATGACTATGACGCCTGGCTGCACGGCCTGCATCCGGAGGACCGCGCGCTGAGCGATACGGTCTCCCGGCAAGCGGTGAGCGGCGAAAAAGACTATGACACGGAATTCCGGGTCTGTTGGCCGGATGGCCAGGTGCGCATCTTGCAGGCCAAGGCCAGCGTCATCCGGGATGCCGCCGGCCGGCCGCTGCGCATGATCGGCGTGAACGTGGATATCACCGAGCGCCGGCAGGCCGAGGACCAGCTGCGGGCCAGCGAGCGGCGCTTCCGGAATTTCTTCGAGCTGGGGACCGTGGGTATGGCCATCACCTCCCCGGAGAAGGGCTGGGTGGAGTACAACGACCGGCTGTGCGAGATGCTGGGCTACCCGCGCGAGGCGCTGCCGGCCCTGACCTGGGCGCAGCTGACGTACCCGGAAGACCTGCCGGCCGATCTGGCGTATTTCAACCGGGTGGCCGCCGGCGAGATCGACGGGTATGCCCTGGACAAGCGCTTTCTGCGCCAGGATGGCACGGTCCTCCCGGTCAGC
>JAGOBN010000346.1 GCA_017999235.1 Anaerolineales bacterium
GTGACGCTCAGCCTCGAGCTGGCGCCGGACCTGCCGGCGACCGTGGCATTGGACCGCGAACGAATTGGGCAGGTGCTGGGCAACCTGCTGGCCAACGCCCTGCGCCACACCCCGGAGGGCGGGCGGGTGACGGTGGCGTGCGCGCCGGCCGGGGCTGCCGGCGGCGTGCAGTTCACGGTGGCCGACACCGGCGCCGGCATCCCGCCGGAGGCGCTGGCCCACATCTTTGAGCGTTTTTATCGGGCGGATCGCGGCCGGGCGCGCAGTGACGGCGGGACCGGCCTCGGCTTGGCCATCGCCCGACAATTGGTGGAAGCCCACGGCGGCCAGATCTGGGCGGAGAGCGCGCCCGGCGCGGGCACGCGGGTGGCGTTCAGCCTGCCCGGCGGCTGAGAGTCACGGGCACTGGATCACGCCCTGCGCCCACAGGCACCCGCCGCAGGCGGGGAAGGCGTTGCCGAGGCAGTCTTCTTCGTTCGCTTCCGAGAGCTCACAGCCGCCGCAGAACGTGCAGGGCGCGAAGGCGAAACTCTGCACGCGCTGGCGGTAGGCGGTGTAGTCTGGGTCGTTCCAGATTTCGTTCAACGTCTTTTCCCCCACCCGCCCCACCACATGCCGGCGGTTGAGCCGCGGCTTCCCATGCAGATAGCTCACATGCGTGTGCATGAGCGGCCAGCACGGGCTGACCTCGCCGGTCCAAGCCACCGACATCGTCCCGCCTTCAATGTAATTGCAGACGTCATTGGCGCCGCCCCAGTTGTAGCCGGCGTAGCTGACGTTGTAGCCGGCCTGAAACGCCTGCAGCAGGGCTTCGCGGGTCTGGCCCTCAAAATCCATCTTGGGCAGGGAGAGATGCGGCACCCGCGCCGAGGGCGTGTAGGTTAGATCACTCAACGCGCGGCGGTAGAGTTGTTCTTTTTGCAGTTCCGGTGTCACCGGCAGGACGTTGCTCACGCTGAAGTGCTGGGCGCCCAGACGGCGGCCCAACTGCAAAACCTGGGGCAGGTCGGCGATGTTGCGGCGCATGGCCACGAACGCGATGCCGATCTCCGGCCGCGGGTGGTGGCTGCCGCGGCGCAGCTTGCGAAAGCGCGTGAGATTCTCCAGGACGTGCGGCAGTTCCGCGCCCAGGCGCACATCCGCGTAGCTCTCGGGCGAGGCACCGTCCAGCGACACCCAGAGCACATCCAACTCCGCCTCAATCAAGTCCCGGGCTTTGCGTTCCGTAAGCAGCGTGCCGTTGGTGATCAGCTCCACGCGCGCGCCCAGGGCTTTCGCCTGGGCCACCCATTCGACCGTGCGCTTGTGGAAGAGCGGCTCGCCGATGCCGCCAAAGTAGACGGTGGGGACGGGGTCCAGCGCGCGCAGGCCGGCCAGGATGGCCGCGAAGGTTTCGTCCGTCATCCGGCCGAGGGCGTCGTCCCAGCCGTGCCGGAAACAGGTGACGCAATCGAGGTTGCAGGCGTTGGTGGGCTCGACGTAGACCTTGGCCAGGTGCATAACCGGCCGGTGCAGGCGCAGGCTGTTGGGCATCTCTTCCAGCCGCACCTGGGCGCCCGGCGTCAGGCCGAGCTGGGCGGTGACCTCCGCCGGCAGGACCAGCCGGCCCTGCTCGTCCACGTGCGCCCATTCCGCCTTGGTCTTCACCGGCCGGCTGATCAGGGTCTGCCGGTAGATATCTTTCAATTCCATGCGCCACCCGCCTTCACAAAACCGCCTATTGCACTCCAGTTTAGACAGGCCGGGGCGCGATGCTAGGTGTGTTCTGTCATCCGGCCGGCCGCCAAGTGTCATGTGGCGCCGGCGGCATGGAATCACCGCGCTGACCTAGCCCGGCGACAGATACCGCAACAGGTGCGCGGCCCAACTATCGAAGCGGCCCGGCCGCGCCGCCAGGCCGGCCAGCGCCGGCTGCAACGGCGCGAACGCCGCCCGGTCGGCGCTCGAGTCCAACAGATAATCCAGCTGCGAGAGGGCCGCGCCCGCAATCACGGGATCGGTGTGCGCCAGCAGTTGGCCGGCCGCCGCCCATTCGGCTTGGGCCACGTGCTGTTCAAAGACGCTGCGCGCCGCAAAGCGCCGGGTGGCCTCATGCGGATGGTCGAGCGCCGCCGCTTGCTCCGCCTGCCGCGCCGCATACTCGTCCGCCGTGAGAAAGCGCCGGGCCTGCGTCGGCGTCAGACGCCGCAGCTCCTCCGAATCCTCACTGCCATTGACCAGGTACTCGTAGGTCAGGTCGTATTGGTAATACGTCCCGCACAGCGAACAGCGCCGGAAATGGTGGCGCTCGACGTCGCGGTATTCCGCCGCGACCAGCTCCAGTTGGCCGGCGGCCGGCTCGAGCGAGGTCGTGTTCTCGGGCCACCCGTACTTGGAGAAAGACGTATCCACATCGCCGAGCTGGCGGCAGATCTCACAATCCACTAACAGCATCGTCCGCCTCCCTGTTTGAACCCCGGAGCCGGCCGCTCGCTTTCAACGGCGGCCTGCTACAATGCCCGCCGCTATGGCCCCGCTCTCCGCTGAGACTCATTTTAGCCGACTCGTCCGTGGGCTCGATCTGGAAGCCGAGGCCGAGGCGCAGTCCCTGCTGGATGACCTGCGGCGCGGCACGCCGGCCGAAGCCGAAGCGGCCGGCCGGACCCTGCTCGACCTCGTCATCCGCGACGAGGCCGCCGGCCTGGGCGGACGCGCCCTGCTCACCCTCGGCAAACGCAACCAGACGCTCGCGCTGCCGTGGACGCGCCTGCGGCCCGGCTCGCCGGTCCTGCTTTCAGAGCTGGGGGTCCCGGCGGCCGACCCGGCCGGCTGGCGCGGCGTGGTCAGCCGCGTCCAACGCGAGGCGATAGAAGTGGCCTTCCCGCAGTGGCCGGAGCCGGAGGCCGAGCGGCCGGTCTTCCGGCTGGATCACGCCACGGACGAAGTGGCGCGCCAACGCCTGCGGCAGGCGCTGGAGGCCGCGCGCACCGCCGCCGGCGGCCGGCTGGCCGCGCTGCGCGAGGTGCTGTTGGCCCAGCGGCCGGCCCGCTTTCAACCGGACGCGGCGGTGGAGGCCCTCGACGCCGGCTTGAACGACTCCCAGCGCACGGCCGTGCGCTTCGCGCTCACCGCCGAAGACGTGGCCGTCATTCACGGGCCGCCCGGCACCGGCAAGACCACCACCCTCGTCGAATTGATCCGCCAGATCACGCGCCGCGGCCAGACCGTATTGGCGTGCGCGCCCAGCAACCTGGCCGTGGATAACCTGCTCGAACGGCTGGCGGCGGCCGGCGAGCCGGTCTTGCGCCTGGGGCATCCCGCCCGCGTCCTGCCCGAACTGCGCGAGCACACGCTGGATCTGCTGGTGGAGCGCCATCCCGACAGCCGGCGCGCCGAAAAGCTCACCCGCGAAGCCCGCGCCCTGCGCGCCCGCGCCGGCAAGTTCACGCGCGCCCGCCCGGAGCCCGGCGCCCGCCAAGCCCTGCGCCACGAGGCCGCCCAGATGCTGGCCGAGGCGCGCCGTCTGGAAACGGAGGTGGTGGACCGGCTGCTGGATGGCGCCCGCATCCTGTGCGCCACCACCACCGGGTTGGACGGCAGCCTGCTCGGCTCGCGCACATTTGATTGGTGCGTGCTGGACGAGGCCGGCCAGGGCGTGGAGCCGGCCGCCTGGATCCCGCTGCTGCGCGCCGACCGCCTGGTGCTGGCCGGCGATCATTGCCAACTGCCGCCGACGGTGGTCTCCCCGGAGGCCGCCGCCGCCGGCTATGGCGTCAGCCTGATGGAGCGCCTATTGAACGATGCCGGGCCGGAGCTGGCGCGCCTGCTCACCGTGCAGTACCGCATGCACGCCGCGATCATGGCCTTCTCGTCCGCCGAGTTTTACGCCGGCCAGTTGACGGCCGCCCCCGGCGTGCGCGCCCACCGGCTGTGCGATCTGCCCGGTGTGGCCGCTTGCGAACTGACCGAGACGCCGGTGCTCTTTGTGGACACGGCCGGCGCCGGCTACGACGAGGCGCCCGAGCCGGGCGGGGACAGCCGCCTGAATCCCTGGGAGGCGGAACTGGTGGCGCGCCAGGCGGAGGCGCTGCTGGCAGCCGGCCTGGCGCCGGCGCAGATCGCCGTCATCACCCCGTATGCGGCGCAAGCGCGCCGGCTGCGCGCCCGCCTGCTCCAGCCGGATTTGGAAGTAGACAGCGTGGACGGGTTCCAGGGACGGGAGAAGGAAGCGGTGCTGGTCTCGCTGGTCCGCTCGAACCGCGCCGGCGAGATTGGGTTCCTGGCGGACGTGCGGCGCATGAACGTGGCCTTGACGCGCGCCCGGCGCAAGCTGATCGTGGTCGGTGACAGCGCCACCGTGGCCGCGCACCCGTTCTACCAGCGGCTGGTGGCCCACTTTGAGGCCAGCGGCGCGTATCGGTCGGTGTGGGAGGACGAGCACCGGCCGGCCTAACCCCGCTCTCCGTCAGCGGGCGCCGGGTCTGGCGCTGTCTCTTGAAGCCCGCCTATTCAGGAGTACAGTGGAGGTATCAGAAGGGGTTGCGCCGATGTTAAAACTCCCTCCCTGGATTGACGCCCATCCCCAAGCGGCCCGGTTAGGCCTCGCGGCGTGGCTAGCGCTCTGGACGCTGACCTGTCTCACCTGGTTGTATGACGCGGCCGGCCGGTCTTTTGGCATGCACCCGGTGCTTTTCATCCTGCACCTGGCCGCGCCGGCGGTGGTGGGCGCCCGGCTGGGCGGGCGGGGCGGGCGGGCTTGGCCCAGTACCCGGGGGGCCATCCTGTTCTCGGCCGCCAGCTTCGCGGGCCTGTTGGTGTGGTCCGCGGCCCTCATCGGCCTCGGGCGCGTGGAACCTGGCCCGGAGGTCATGCCGGCCTGGGCCGGTATCGGGGAAGCGGCCGGCCTGGGCCTGGCCTACCTCGTCTGGGGTGGGGTTTGGGGCTGGGCCGGCTGGCTGGGCGCCCAACTGTTGCGCTGGCTGACGCGCCGGCCGGCTAAGTAAGGCCCATCCACCCTATCCCAATCAAAACAGTGGGCGGCAATGCCACAGCGACCCAGAGTTGGTCCCTGTGGATTCGCTCCTTATACCGCGGGCTGGCCCCTTCATCGCGGCCCTGAACTTGGCCCACGGCGCTATACTTTTTTTGGTTCCTATCCCCCCACTCTGGAGGCCGCTTCATGTGCTATGACAGCCAGGCTACCCCGCCGCTCCCGCCCGCGCCCG
>JAGOBN010000347.1 GCA_017999235.1 Anaerolineales bacterium
CAAGTAAGCGCCGCGAGCGCTGACCCAAACGGGAGGCGCCTCCCGCCAGCCGAGGCGCCTCCCGCTCTCTCAACCCAGCCCCTCAACCCCGCGGATGTGAGCCATGCAGCGAGGCACATTTTTCCGGTTTGCGGCCCCGAGCATCTTGATCATGACGCTCTTGATGGTGATCCCGCTCCTGATGGCCATCTGGCTGGGGATGCACCTGATGACGTTCAACAACATCAACTCTCCGCAATTCATCGGCCTGCGGAATTACATTGAGGTCTTGCGCGACCCGCGTTTCTGGCAGTCCTTTGGCTTCACCACCCTGTACATGGCCATCGTGGTCCCCGCGCAGCTGGTGATCGGCTTTGGGGTCGCCCTGCTGCTGGATCAGGTCTCCCGCTTTGTCCGGGGCCTGTATCTGTCGATCTTCCTGCTGCCGTTCATCATTGTCCCGATCATCGGGACGCTGATGTTCAAGCAGTTGTTTGAGCCTTCCGGCCTGTTGACCTGGCTGTATCAGTCCCTCTTCGATACAAAGTTCCTGTATAACGAGCTCTCGGTCAAGACCCTGATCATTGTTCACGGCATCTGGTACGTTACGCCGTTTGCCCTGGTGACCTATTTTGCCGGGCTGCAAACCTTGTCCCAGGAACTGCTGGAAGCCGCCTCGATCGACGGCGCCTCCCGCTGGCAGAAGATCTTCCACATCGTCCTGCCGCATGTGCAGTCCCTGACCGTGCTGATCCTGCTGATTTCCATCATGGACTCCTATCGGATCTTCGACAGCGTGTTTGTCCTCTCGGAGCTCAATCCGATCTACAAGGCTGACACCGTCATGACCTACACATTCCAGATGGCGGTGACCGTCCAGAGCCTGGGCAAAGCCAACGCGATGGCCGTGCTGACCGTCGTCGGAATCATGCTGGTCCTGGTCCCCAATTTGATCCAGTCATATCGATCTCAGATCGAGGAGCGCTAGCCGTGGACAAGATCAAAAACCCGGTCGGCCGCGTGTTGATCCATTTGGCCCTGGTGCTGTTTGCCGTTTACAGCCTGGTGCCCTTCTACTGGACGACGATGCAGTCGTTCAAGACCCTCCGGGACGCCAATGCGCGCACGCCGAAATTCTTCTTCACGCCCACCTGGGAGAACTACCAGGAGCTGTGGCTGCGCTCGGTGCCGGAGAACGGCGCGCTGATCGCCTTTTTTCTGCTCCTGGCGGTCGTGATCTTGATCTGCGCGCTGTTGTTCGCGGAGTATCTCCCGGTGCCGAAGGGCGTCATTTACGCCTGCGTGGCGGCCGGCTTTGTCGGCCTGTTGTGGGCGATCCCGCGCCTGGTGGATACGGCCAAATTCTACGACTACTTCATCAATACCCTGATTGTGACGGTCGGCACGGTGGTGGTCTCCATCAGCATTGGGTGCCTGGCCGGTTACGGGCTGGCGCGTTACGCGGGGATGGCCGGCGTGGTCATTCTGATCGCGGCGCTGGGCTTCCGCGCGCTGCCGCGCCTGGCGTTCGTCCTGCCGTATTACTGGATGGGGTCGGTCACCAACCTGCTGGACACCCACTTTTTGGTCATCTTGACGCTGGTGGCCGTCAACCAGCCGTTCACGATCTGGATGCTGCGCAGCTTTTTCATGGACATCCCCAAGGATCTGGAAGAGTCGGCGATGGTGGACGGCGCCAGCCGCTTCACCGCCTTTCGGAAGGTCGTCATCCCCATCATGTGGCCGGGGATTATTTCGACCGCGCTGTTCTCCCTGCTGCTGGCCTACAACGAATTTCTGCTGGTGCGCCTGCTGACCCAGACCAACTGGACCTTGCCCGTGGCGATCTCCCGGTTTACGGGCGGCGAGGATCCCCGGCACCTGACTCTGGCGGCGGCGGCCGCCGTCTCCGCCACTATTCCGATCGTGGTGGTGATCCTCTTCTTCCAGAAGAACCTGGTGAAAGGCTTGGCGGCCGGGGCGGTGAAGGGATGACGGGGCCGGCCGCCGGCCCCCGGTGCGCCGCGCGAGGGCTGAACAACCTCCTGAACAAAACCAGCCAACGGATGAGCCATGATTAACTTGGATCTGCCCGTTCGCAACAAACAGCTCATCCAGCGCTTCCGCGCCGCGCTCTATGACTGCGATCCGGCCGCCCTGCCGGGCCAGCTGCGCGCGGTGTTGGCGCCGGACTGTCTGATCCACTTGGCGTTCCCTATGGGCGACCTCGCCGGCCCGGACGCCCTGTTTGACCGGGCCTACCGGCCCCTGTTGGACGCGATCCCGGATCTGGAGCGCCGGGATTTCATCGTCATGGCGGGACCGTCCGGGACGGACCAGTGGGTGGGGTGCGCGGGCCATTATCTGGGCGTCTTCGAACGGCCCTGGTTGTCCATTCCGCCGACTCAGCGGGCCGTCTTTATGCGCTACGCCGAGTTCTTCCGGGTGGTGGATAACCAGGTGGTTGAGATGCAGGCCGTCTGGGACCTCCCCCAGTTGATGCAGCAGGCGCAGGCCTGGCCGCTGACGCCCAGCCTGGGGGTGGAATGGCTGGTGCCGGGCCCGGCCACCCAGGACGGCCTGGTGCCCCCGCCGTATAACCCGGCGATGTCCGAGGCTAACCGGCAGCTGGTGGGGGATATGTTGACGGCCATGGGCCGGCACCCGCTGGCCGGCGGGGCCGAGGTTATGCGGCTCGAGCATTACTGGCATCCCAAGCTGCTCTGGTATGGGCCGGCCGGCATTGGGTCGGTGCGCCGGATCGCCGGGTTCCGCCGCGGACACCAGATCCCGTTTCTGAAGGCGATGCCCGACCGGAGCGCCGAGGTCAAATCCGGGCAGGCCGGGCTGTTTGCGGATGGCGCGTATGTGGCCACCACCGGCTGGCCGAATATGCGGATGACCCTCAGCGGCGATGGCTGGCTGGGCATCGCGCCCGCCGGCCGAAAAATCACCATGCGGAGCCTGGATTTCTGGCGCTGTGAGGCCGGCCGGATCCGCGAGAACTGGGTGCTGATCGACCTGCTGGATGTGTATCACCAACTGGGCGTGGATGTCTTCGCGCGGCTGCGGGAGTTGACGCCGGCGCGCCAGCCCGGATCGGAATAATTGAGTTGAGCTGCTGGTTCGGGACGGGCGGGTTGTCCCGCTGTGATCCCGGCCAGGGTCGGAGTGTCCGTTGATGAGCAGTCAAGATCAAGCAACTTCCTTTCAATACCAACCCGTGGACCAGGCGGAAAATATCGCCGCCAAGCGGCGCCTGATGGAGACCATGCGGCAGTTGGCTACGGCGCCGCTGGCGCGGCTGACCGAGATAATCCAGGCCAGTTACCACGCCGACGCCCAGGTCAACGCCGCCCATCCGCTCAACGAGGTGAGCGGTCTCGCGGCGATTGAGGCCCAGGTCTGGCGGCCGCTGCGGCAGGCCCTGCCGGACCTGGAACGCCACGAGGACATTGTGGCCGGCGGGCGGTACCGCGACGCCGCCTGGATCGGCTGTGTGGGCCATTACATCGGCACTTTTGAACAGGACTGGCTCGGCATTCCGGCCAGCCGCAAAGTGGTGGCGGTCCGCTATGGCGAAGGCCACGCGGTGCGCGCCGGCAAGATTGTGACCAGTTACTTGTTCATCGATTTTCTGGACCTGATGCGCCAGGCGGGGTTCTGGCCGCTGGCGCCCAGTTTGGGGAGTGAGATGCGCTGGCTTCCGCCGGAGACCCGGGATGGCGTGATCTTGACCCCGCAATCCGGCGCGGTTTCGCAGCGGACCATTGAGCGGGTCCTGCAAATGCACGCCGGGCTGGCGAAGTACAGCGGCCAACCCCCCACCCGCGCTGTCCTGGATGAAATGGAGATGGCCAAGCACTGGCATCCTAATTTCATGTGGATGGGTCCGGCGGGGATTGGCACCACGCGGGGGCTGAAAGGGTTTGAGGACTATCACCAAATCCCTTTCCTGGTGGCGTTTCCGGATCGGGCCGGCACGGAGCTGGGCCACTTTATCCGGATCGGGGACGGCCACTATGCCGTCACCGGCGGGTGGGGCTATTTGCAGGCCACCCACACCGGCCAGAACTATCTGGGGCTGCCGCCCACCGGCAAGCGCATCCGCTTTCGGGTGATGGACTTTTACCGCTGTGATGCGGAAACCATCCTCGAGAATTGGATTCCCTGGGACATTCCCCATATGCTGCTGCAAATGGGCGTGGATGTATTTGGCCGCATGCGGCATCAGTTCCGCCAGCACCTCCCCTTGTGCGCCAGCGATTGGCTGACCGGAACCTAGCCCGGCGCGTGGTTGAAGCCCGCCGCCGCCCCGCGGCTGGGCGCGGACAAGATCTTCCTCAGGCCCCCGTCCGAGACAAAACCAGTCTGGCACCGGTCTAGATTCCATCTTGACGAAACAGAATGCAAGTTCTACTATAAACACGACAATAAATACAAAAATTCTAAGGATCCGGGCGGTGCGGCGTTCGAGATTCTTCAACCCTCGGCCGGCTGAGTTGCTGGGGCCTTAGCGGAGCGGCGCAGCCATGCCCAAAATCACCACCTTCTTGACCTATGACAATCAAGCCGAGGCGGCGGCCCGGTTCTACGTCTCGGTCTTCAAGAATTCGCGCATCCGCAGCCTCACATATTACGGCGAAGGCGCGCCGGGGCCGGCCGGCACCGTGATGACGGTGACGTTCGAGCTTGACGGCCAGGAGTTTGTGGCGCTCAACGGCGGCCCCCATTTCAAATTCACGGACGGGGTCTCGCTCTCGGTGGAATGCCACACGCAGGCTGAAGTGGATGCCTACTGGGAGCAGCTCTCCGCCGGCGGCGAGCCCGGGCCGTGCGGCTGGCTCACGGACCAGTTCGGCCTGGCCTGGCAGATCAACCCGGCCATCTTGCGCGAGCTGCTGAGTGACCCCGACGCGCACAAAGCTAAACGCGTCATGGACGCGATGCTCAAGATGGGCAAGCTGGATATTGCCGGCTTGCGGCAGGCTTACCAGGGAGACTGACCCGGCCTCCGACGGGCGGCGGGACGGGATGGGGAGCTGCAATGCGCCGTGTCGTTTACTCTCATATGGTGTCGCTCGACGGCTACATTGAAGCCGACGAGGCGTACACCGGCCCCAGCTGGGCGGTCTCGGATGAGGAACTCTCCCGCCACTTCGTCGAACTCGAACGCGGTGTGGATCTGCACTTGTATGGACGCCGGATCTACGAGCATCTGGCA
>JAGOBN010000348.1 GCA_017999235.1 Anaerolineales bacterium
GCGCGCTGGCGGCTTCGTTCACGGCCGCGCTGATCATCGGCGGGCCGCTGCTGCAAGCGCCGCTGCCCGCGCCGCTCGCGGCCCGCGCCCACTTGGCCGGCCAACGCTTCCACCCCACGCCCGTGCCGCCCAGCGCCACGCCCACCCCTCTCCCCACCGCGACGCCCACGGCCACCCCGGAGCCGCTGCTGACGGCGACCCCGATTCCGACCTTGTTTTCCGAATGGGAATCGTCGCTGCCGCTGCAGGGCGGCTGGAACGGCCTGGCGGAATGCTGGGGCGGTGTGCTGGCGCCGCAAGGCACGGGCCGCTTCCAATGGCCCACGGACAAACGGTATTTGGTGGGCTGGGATTACCGCTACTGGCATCCCGGGCTGGATCTAGGCGGCGAGGTTGGGGATCCGCTGTATGCCGCCGATGCGGGGGTGGTGGTCTACGCCGGCTGGAACGTGTACGGGTTCGGCAACCTGGTGATCATTGACCACGGCAACGGCTGGCACACGCTCTACGCGCATTTGAGCGAGACCCACGTGACGTGCGGCCAAGGGGTGACGCAGGGCGCCCTGCTGGGGCTGGCCGGCAGCACCGGCCGGTCCACCGGCCCGCACTTGCATTTTGAGATGCGCCTGAACGGCGTCAACGTCAACCCCTGGGATTATCTGCCCGCGCCGTAGGCGGCGGCCGCCGAGTACGGCGGGCGCCTTTAGCGGCGCTTGAAGCGCGGGGGCGGCGGCGTCCGCGCCTGGTCCGGGACGCGGCCCAGCCACAACGTCACCCGCAGGCCGCCGTTGATGGTGGTCAGCGATCGATTTGGATCAAAGGACAGGCCCGTGGCCCGGATCAGCTGCTCATCCGGGCTAAGCAGCGCCACCTGCCAGCCGGGACAGCGTTCGCGCAGCACATCGCCCAACGCCGAATACAGGCCGCGCACCGGCGACGGCCGACGGCTGTCTTCCCACGATCGGCCGCGCGCCTCCGCGCGCGGCGCAATCCGCAGCCCATAGGGCGGATTCGTGATCACCCAACCCGGTGTGTCCGGCGGCTCAATGTCCGAGAAAGCCCGGCACTGAAACGTGATGTGCTCGATCACGCCGGCCCGGCGCGCATTGGAGCGCGCGGCCTCCACCGCCCCCTCATCCCGATCCGAGGCCATGATCACCAGCGGCGCCTTTGGCAGAACCGCGTTGGCCGCGCGCAGGAGCGCGTCCCAGGCGCCGGCCTGGTAACCCGGCCACTGCATAAACGCAAACCGCCGGCCGCGGCCCGGCGGAATGTTGAGCGCCAGCAGCGCAGCCTCGGTCAGGATGGTGCCGGAGCCGCAGAACGGGTCCAGCAGCGGCACCGCCAAAGGATTGTTGGATTCGCCCGGCACCTCGGCGGCCGGCTGGAGCGCCCCCGCCCATCCCGAGGCGATCAGCATCCCGGCCGCCAGCGTTTCGCGCAGCGGCGCCTTGGCCGTCGCCAGCCGGTACCCCCGGCGGTGCAGCAACTCCCCCGATGAATCGACGCTGACATAGCACTCGTCATCTTCCAGCCGGACGATGATGAGCTGGGCCGCCGGCGCGGTCTCGTCGTCCGGCGGCGGCTGTTGGGGCGGCGCCTGGCCCAGCCGCTCGCCAATGGCCAAGGCCACCCGCTCGGCCACCGCATCCGAGTGGTACAGCCGGGATTGGTGGCAGGTGGCGCGGATGGCCACCGCCTGGCCCGGCGCGATGAAGCGCTCCCAGGCCAGTTTGGCCGCGCGCTTCTGCAATTCCCAGAACTCTTCCGCGTGGAAGCGGCCCAGGCGCACCAGCACCCGGCTGGCGGTCCGCAAATGCAGATTGGCGCGATACAGGTCGGGGGGTTCGCCCGTGAACTCCACGCCGCCCGGCACCCGCTGGATCTCGGCCAGGCCCAGGGCGCGCATCTCCTGCTCTAAACAGCGTTCCAAACCGGGCGCGCAGGCCGCAAAGGCCTCCAGCCGGGAGAGTGGTTGATCCATCCGTTAGCCTTCTTTCGCGTCCAGCACTTCGTCTACGCCCCGCAAACGCGTCCGGAGCTCGCGCGCGGCGCGGCCCGGCGCCAGGGCCAGATCCCGCGCGCGCACCAAGCCCGCGGCGCGGCTGGAGCCCGGTTGGATATTCGGGCCGGGCTCGAGGCGCAGCGCGGCCAGCAGCCGCCGGCCGAATTCCCAGCGGTTGAGCGTTTGCGCGCCGCCGGCGTTGAGCGCCCCGGTGAGGTCTGGCCGGCCGGCCAGTTCCAGCAGCGCGGCCGCCAGATCGCCCACATGCACGGGATTGCGCCGCTCGTCGGTGAACAAGGTAACGGGCGCGCCGGCGCGCACCGCCTCCACCAGCCAGCGCGTCTGATGATCCAGCGGGTTCAGACCCCAGATCAGCGACGGGCGGACGATGACGGCCGCGGGACACAGCGCTTGCACAAGCGCTTCGGCCCTGGCCTTGGCCTGGCCGTAATCGCCCAGCGGCGTCAGCGGCGCCGTATCCGCGTAGGGCGCCTGCTCGCCGTCAAAGACCAGATCGGTGGAGAGGTGGACCAGCCGCGCGCCCGTCTCCGCGGCGGCCCGCGCCAGATGCCGGGCGGCCGGCTCAATGGCCTGGATCTGTTCGGGGGTGCGGTTGGAACAGGCGGTGTGAATGATCGCGTCCGGCCGGTGCGTTTGCACCACGGCGCGCACCGCCGCTTCATCGCGCAGGTCCAGCGCCACCGCGCGGCCGTCTTCAACGGCCACGGGCTGCACATGATAGGCGGCGATCAGTTCCCAGCCCGCGGCCTGCCCGGCCAGGCGCCGCCCGAGATGGCCGGCGGCGCCGGTCAGCAGCAGCCGGCTCATGCCGGCCGTTCCAACCGCAGCAGGGCGGCCACCGCCGCCGCCTGTTCGGCCACGCGCTTGCTGGAGCCGCGGCCCTGGCCCCAGCTCTCGTCGCCAATAAAGACCTCGGCCGTGAACTCGCGCTCGTGATCGGGTCCGCTGTCATGCACGATGACGTAGCGCGGCGTCAGGCTGCGTTCCGCCTGCGCCCACTCCTGCAGCCGGCTCTTGGCGTCGTTGTCCATCTCCGCGGGCAGCACCTCATCCAGCACCGGCTGAAACAGCGGCTCGATAAAGACGCGCACCGCGTCAATGCCCGAGTCGAGAAAGTAGGCGCCCACCACCGCCTCAAACGTATCACACAACAGGGTCCGGCGCTGACGGCCGCCGCTCTCTTCCTCGCCCTTCCCCAGCCGCACCCGGTCGCCGATCCCCACCTGGCCGGCCAGGGCCGCCAGCTGCTCCGTCCGGACCAGCGCGGCCCGCAGCCGGGTCAGCCGGCCTTCCTTCATCTCCGGCAGGCGGTTGTACAGCAGCGCCGCCGCCAGAAAATCCAACACGGCGTCGCCCAGGAACTCCAGCCGCTCGTTGTCCTCAAAAACTTCGGGGTGTTCATTGAGATATGAGCGATGGGTCAGCGCCCGCTGCAGCAGCGAGGGGTCGCGAAATTCAGGAAAGGTCATGCGGCGCTAATCCGTAAACCGTTTGATGACCAGCACCGAGTTGTGGCCGCCAAAGCCGAAGGCGTTGCTCATGGCCACGTCCAGCTTGGTCTCGCGCGCCGTGTTGGGGATGTAATCCAGGTCACAGACCGGATCAGGCGTGTGGTAGTTGATGGTCGGCGGCAGAACGCCGTCGCGGATGGCCAGCGCGCACACGATCGCCTCTAACGCGCCCGTGGCGCCCATCATGTGGCCGGTCATGGATTTGGTGGACGAGACCGGGACGCGGTAGGCCAGGTCGCCGAAGGTCTTCTTGATGGCCGTCGTTTCCGAGGCGTCGTTGAGCGGCGTGGCGGTGCCGTGGGCGTTGATGTAGCCGACGGCTTCCAGGTTGACGCCCGCCAACGCCAGCGCCTGGCGCATGGCCGTCGAGCCGGCGCCGCCGCTTTCATCCGGCGCCGTGATGTGGTGGGCGTCGCCGGTGGCCGCGTAGCCGGCCAGCTCCCCCAGGATCACGGCGCCGCGCGCCTGGGCGTGTTCCAGCGCCTCCAGCACCAGCACGCCGGCGCCCTCGCCCATGACCACGCCGTCGCGGTCCTTGTCGAACGGGGTCGGCACGCCGTCCGTGCGGTGCGACATGGCGCCCAGCCGGTCGAAGCACGCCACGCCCACTTCCAGGGTGGTGGATTCGGCCGCGCCGGCCAAGGCCGCGTCCACCACACCCGCCCGGATCATCATCCAGGCCATGCCCAGCCCATCGGAGCCGGACGCGCACGCCGAGGCGATGGAGAAGTTCGGGCCTTGCGCGCCGGCGGCGATGGCGATCAGGCCGCCCGCGCCATTCGGCATCAGCATCGGCACCGAAAAGACGTTGACGCGGCGCGGCCCTTGCGCGTCCAGGGTGCGCACCGCTTCTTGAATGGTTTTCAGCCCGCCGATGGCGGAACTCACCAGGACGGCCACCCGGCCGGCGTTGGCCTCATTAATCACCAGACCGGATTGGGCCAGCGCTTCCTTGGCGGCCGCCATGCCCAGCTGCTGGTAGCGGTCGGTGCGGCGCACTTCCTTCACGCCCACCGCCTGGGCCGGGTCAAAATTCCGCACTTCGCCGGCCACCTTCACCGGGAAATTGGCGGTGTCGAAGAGCGTGATCGGGCCGATGCCGCTGCGGCCGTTGCGGAGGTTGTCCCAGGTTTCGGCCACGCTTAGGCCGCACGGGTTCACGGTCCCCAGTCCGGTAATGACGACTCGACGAGTCATAGCATCCCTCCCAAAATATCCGGCGTCTACGCCGCGCTTTTCAGCCCATGGCCGGTTAACACCGCCACCAGCGGACCGGTGACCTCGACGTCCGGCGGCAGCTCGGTGAGCGCCGCCCACACCACCGCGGCCGTCGGTTCCACATACAGGCCCTGGCGCGCCAACGCCGCGCGCGCCGGCAAAATGGCGTCTTCGTCCACCACCAGGCACGTGCCGCCGCTGGCGCGGATGGCCGCCAACACCGCGTCGCCGCGCACCGGCTGCACCACGCGGATGCCTTCAGCGATCGTCGCGCCCTCGGTCACCCAGCCCAGCCCTTGCGCCCCAAAATGCTGCACCGCCCAGAGCGGCGCGCATGGCCGCGCCTGCACGCCGATCAGCCGGGGCAGCCGTGGAATCAGGCCGGCCGCCAGCAGCGCTTCAAAGCCGCGCTGCAGGCCCAGCAGCAGAGTCCCATGTCCCAGGGGC
>JAGOBN010000349.1 GCA_017999235.1 Anaerolineales bacterium
GACAAATCCCCATTCCAGGATGGGGTGGTCCACGGCGGATTTATCGGGTTGATCCCAGAGCATCAATCCGCCGAGCAACGTTACCGACACATACGGCAGGTACGTCGTCCAGGTCAAATAGCGGCGCGTCACCGGCGGGTGTGGCCGTTGGAGGCTGCCCGCCAGGCCGGCCAGCACTGAACTGAGCGTCCAGCCGATATCGAGCCAATGGCCCTCTTGGTAAGCGCCATGCAGGTTCTGGACAGCATAGACGGTATCGGTCAAGATCAGAATGCCGATCGCGGCCGCTAAGATAATCACCGGCCTCTGGCCCGGCCCCCAGCTGTGGCGGAAAATCAGGAGCGTAAACGCCGCAAACAAGCCGAAGTCTAACAGGGGATACAACGCGGCCAGCACTTGGCTCGAAAGATCCGCTGAACTGCGCGCCAGAATCGGATTGATGACCAACACCCCGAGCAGGCAGCCGCCGGCGATGAGCACAATGCCGATATCGAGCAGCACGGTGACGGTTTCCGTCAGCTCCAAGCCGCTGGCTGGGAGCAGCAAGAGGCCCGCCACAAGCAATAGGTAAGATCCGAAGAACACGCCCTCGACTATCCAACCGGTCAGGCCCGAACCGGGAAGCGCGGCCAGTACATCGCCGAGCGCTACGGTCATCATCGCCAGACTGACCGCGAGCCAGGCCCCGTACACTCGCCAGCCGGCAGAAACCGAACGCCGGGCGGCCTGGAACAAGGCCGCGGCCGCCAAACCGGCGGCGAGCGACAGCATCAGGTTGCTGAGCCGGCCCCCCAATTCCGGATTAGAGCGCGTGGCAGCGATGATGATCAGATGGATCACCACCAGGCCGGCCGCGCCGGCGACGGCTATCCGAATTACCCGAGGTGAGGCAGCGTTTTCAACCATAGGCATTAGGATGCTGAGGGAGGCTTGGGGCTGAGCTGCAGCCGGCCGGTGCCTTTCTGCATAAAGCGCCAGAAAGCCTCCGGCGCCATCGGGTGGCCAAACAGATAACCTTGCGTTTCATCGCACTCGCAAATCTGCATGAAGCCGTGCTGGTCGGCGGTCTCCACGCCCTCCGCCGTGACCCGCATGTTCAGGCTGTGCGCCAGCGTGACAATGGCGCGGACAATCGCTTCGTCCTCCCGATCAAAGTGCGCCGCTTGAACAAAGGAACGATCGATCTTGAGCATATCAACCTGGAAATGCTTGAGATACTCGAGCGCCGAGTAGCCGGTGCCAAAATCGTCAATGGCCAGAAAGACCCCCAGGCGGCGAAAAGCCTGCAGTTTCTCCACCGCCCCGTCACGGTCGTGCATGATGCTGCTCTCGGTCAGTTCCAGTTCCAGCCAGCGCGGTTCCAGACCGGTCTCGGCCAGGATCCGCGCCACCATCGGGACCAGATCGGCCTGCCGGAACTGGCGCAGTGATAAGTTCACGGCGACGCGCAGGTTCAAGTGGGCGGCCTGCCAAAGCTTGGCTTGCTGACAGGCGGCGCGCAGCGCCCACTGGCCGATAGGCACAATCAGCCCTGTCTCCTCCGCCAGCGGGATGAATTGGGCCGGCGGCACCAGCCCCAGCTCCGGGTGCTGCCAGCGCAGCAGCGCTTCCACCCCCACCACCCGGCCGGTGCTCAACGTCACCTTGGGCTGATAAAACAACTGAAATTCGGCCCGCTGCAGCGCCCGGCGCAGACCGCTCTCCAGGGTCAATTGGGTCAGCGCGGCGGCGTTCATCTCCGCCCGGTAGAAGGCGTAGCAGTTGCGGCCCTGTTCTTTGGCCCGGTATAGGGCCGTATCCGCGTTCTTCAGCAGCGTCTGCAGGTCCTGGCCGTCCTGGGGGAAGAGCCCCAAACCCAGACTGCCGCTGATAAAGACTTCCTGGCCTCCCAGGTCGAACGGTTCCGCCAGCGCGCCCAGGACTTTTTCCGCCACTCGGACGGCGTCCTGGCTGTGATCGATGGTCTCGAGCAGGATGGTAAATTCGTCGCCTCCCAGCCGGGCGACGCTGTCGGTGGGGCGCAGCACATTGGTCAGGCGCGCCGCCACCGCCTTCAGCAGCAGGTCGCCCATGGCGTGCCCCAGGGTGTCATTGACGTTCTTGAAGCGGTCCAAATCCAGGAACAACACCGCGCCGCTCTGCTGGTGGCGCAGGGCGCGCGCCAGGGCGTCGCTCAGCAGCATCTGGAGCAGCGCCCGGTTCGGCAAGCCGGTCAGCGTGTCATGGTAGGCCAGCTGGCGCAGGTGCTCCTCCGCCTGCTGTTTCTCGGTGATATCGCGAAACACCAACACCGCGCCGGTGAGGTGTCCCTTATCATCCCGGATCGGGGCGGCGCTGTCGGCGATGGGGATCTCCCGGCCGTCCCGCGCCACCAGCCGGGTCTGGTCGGGCAAGGCGATCACCTGCCGCTGCTCCAGCACTCGCCGCACCGGGTTATCCACGCGCGCCCGGGTTTGGGCATGGATGGCGTTGAAAACGCTGGCGGCCGGCTGCCCCAGCGCTTCCGCCTGGGTCCAGCCGGTGAGCGCCTCGGCCACCGGGTTGAGGAACGTGACCGCGCCGTCGATATCGGCCGCAATGACGGCGTCGCCGATGCCGCGCAAGACGGCCGCCAGCCAGCGCTCGTGGGTCTTGAGTTTTTGCTCCACCTGGAATTTGTAGCGGGCGATCTCGATGGCCATGTGCAGCTCGCGGTCCTCAAAGGGTTTGAGGATGTAGCCAAAGGGTTCCGTCACGCGGGCGCGCTGGAGCGTCTGTTCGTCGGAATGGGCGGTCAGATAAACAATCGGGAGATCATACTCGGCGCGGATCCGCTCGGCGGCCTGGATGCCGTCCATCTCGCCTTTGAGGCGGATGTCCATCAGCACCAGGTCCGGGCGCTGTTCGCCGGCCTGCTGGACCGCCGCTTCTCCGTAGGCCACGGTGCCGACCACCTCGTAGCCCAGGCTGGTCAGCCGGTTCTTCAGGTCCAGGGCGATAATCGACTGGTCTTCGACGACCAGCAGGCGGGCGATGGGCATGGTTATTCCTCCGGGGCCGCGGCCCGAAATTCGATGATGAATTCGGTGCCGGCGCCGCGGTGCAAGGCGAGGGTGCCGTCAATTTGATCCACCAGGCTGTGGACCAGCTGCAGGCCCAGCGAGGCGGTGGCGTGCAAATCAATTTCCGGGGGAAAGCCGACCCCGTCGTCGGCCACCCGCAGCACCCGCCGCTCCGGGCCGGCCGCCTGCAGCTCAACCACAATCTCGCCGGCCCGGTCCCCGGGGAAAGCGTGTTTGAGCGCGTTGGAGACCAGTTCGTTGAGGATCAGGCCGCAGGCGATCGAGGTATCGATGCCCACCTGGCAGCCGGCGGCTTCCACCCGCAGGGCAATGCGGCCGGCTTCTTCGGTGTAGGTGCGGCGGAGCTGGCTGACCAGGCTGCGCGTGTATTCGGCCAGGTCGATGCGCGCCAGATCCGGCGAACGGTACAGCTTCTCATGCACCAGGGCCATGGAGCGCACCCGGTTCTGGCTGTCGCGCAGCACGTCCTGGGCCTGCCGGTCGGCGACCCGGCTGGCCTGGAGATTGAGCAAACTGCTGACCACTTGCAGGTTGTTCTTGACCCGGTGGTGGATCTCCTGCAGCATGACTTCCTTCTCGCGCAGGGAAGCGCGCACGTCGGCTTCCGCCCGGATCCGCTCCAGCGTGCTGCCGCAGTGGTCGGCCAGCGCCTGCAGCGTTTGCAGCGCCGCCGCGTCATAGGCCTGGTCACGGTAGCTTTGAATCGACAGCAGGCCCAGGAACTCGGCGCCGTTGCGGATCGGCACAAACATCAGCGACCCCGGGTAGCGGGAGGCATCGCCCCAATAGGTCATCCCCGGGATCAGCGGTTCCGGCCCGTCCCGCAGAATGAGCAGCGGGCCTTCGGCCATCACCCGGCGCGTGGTCGCGGTGGGCGGATAAGCGGGTGAATCGGCGGCCAAGTTGAGGCGCCGGCCGTCGGCCAGCGTGTCGAGAAAGACCACCGAGCGCAGCAGATCCCGCTCGGCGAGATACAAATCCAAAAAACACACATCCCAGCCCAGCAGACTGTCGGCGATCGCCGCAATAATCGCGGCGGCGGCTTCCGCAGTCTCAGCCGCGCTCAGCTGGTAGCCCAGCTCCGAGAAGGCGGCGGCCCGCTGTTCGACCTGCCGGCGCTGGGTGATGTTGCGGCTGCTGAGGATGGCACCGATGACGCGGCCGGCCGCGTCCCGCAGCGGGTTGCTGACGGACTCGAGCCAGACGTAGTGGCCGCCGGCCGGCCGCGCGCGCAGTTGAATGCTGGTGGAGACGCCCAGCTGGATGGCCCGCAGCGCCGGCGCGGCGTCTTCCGGGTGGACAAAATCCGCCAGGGAGCGGCCGGTGAGTTCGTTCGCGGCGTAGCCCAGCACCGCCTGGTGCGACGGGCTGACGTACTCATAGCGGCCGGACGCGTCGACCTGGGCGATCATATCCAGCATGTTGTCGGCGATCCGGCGCAGGCGCGTTTCGCTGGCGCTTAAGGCCGCGTTGGCGCGCGCCAGCGCGGCGGTCCGGTCGGCCACCCGGTCTTCCAGCTGGCTGTTCAGCTGCTGCAGCTCATCGGCCAGCTGGCGGTGGCGCAGTTCGCTCGCCCGCAATTCGGCCTCGGCCCGCCGGCGCTCGGTGATATCGCGCAAGATCAGCATGTGGCCGGAAAAAACGGCGGCCTTATCCACCAGCCGCGTGATCTGCACGGCGATGGCGGTGGACGCCCCCACGCGCTCCAGCGCCGGCCCCGGGCGAACGGCCGGGGCCGTCTGATCCAGTTCGATGGGCTTGAGCCAGTCGGGCAGCAGGCTGGCCAGGGGCTGACCGAGGGGGCGGCGGCCGGCCACGCCCAGCATGGCGGTGGCCGCCGGATTGATATCGAGCAAGCGGCCCAGCGGATCCACCACCAGCACGCCGTCCTCCATGTTCTCCATCACCAGGTCCCGGGCGAACAGCACCACATCAAACAGGCGGTAATGAAACAGCCCCTGGGCGATGAACAGATTGGCGATGGCGAAGTAATAGGGGGAAATATCCCGCTGGGGCAGAAACGAGAGGTCAACGAAGATAGTCAGCGAGCTAACGACCGGAATGACAATCCCGACCAAAACAAAGCCGGCTTGGCGGCGGGCCACCCCGGTCTGGCGGCGCCAGTGGCC